>CAJMOO010000039.1 GCA_905215045.1 uncultured bacterium
GCGTTTTGCAAAAAATCCGTCAATGGAATTCGTTTTTCGTACCTCTATCTTTTTTATGTTTTTATGAATACTCGATACATTTCCGTTATACAAATTAAAATTTAATACCATCCCCCAGAGAATGTAATAACCTGTCCTGTCATATAAGCAGGGGACGTTGCCACATGATAAACCATCTGTGCCGCTTCTTTTGGACTGGCAATATAGTCCGCAGGGATTTCTTCTTTGATCAAGGCAAGATCTTCTTCATCAAACTCCGCATTCATCTCCGTATCAATCATCCCAAAAGCGATCGCATTTACCTGAATATTGCTTGCAGCAACCTCTTTTGCCAGAGCCTTTGTAAAAGCATTGATACCACCTTTTGTTGTAGAATATAAAACCTCACAGGAAGCGCCGGCATCTCCCCAGATGGAAGAAATATTGATGATCTTTCCCTCATGGTGATGAAGCATATGGGGAACGATATTTTTACAGGTTGTAAAAACAGAAGTTAAATTTGTGTTGATCATCAGATTCCAATCATCTACCGTTGCATCTGTAAATAATCCCACCAGAGAGATTCCGGCATTATTTACAAGACAGTCGATCTTAGAAAAAGTAAGGAGGGACTGTTTGATCATTTCGTCTACAAAAGAAGGATCACTGATATCTCCGCAAAAAGATAAGCAAGACACGTTCTCTTCAAGAATTTCATTTTTTAGGGATTCTAGTTTTTCAGGATGGCGGAAGCCATGGATGATCACGTTCCATCCTTGTTGTGCAAAATATATGGCAGTTTCACGTCCGATTCCTCTGGAACTGCCAGTTATGAGTACTGTTTTCATAGAAAATACCTCGTAAATCTTATAAAATTTCTTAGCACTTGATATGATCAATCTGATCAACGATGAGAAATGTTGCAGATTAAGAAAATATTAAGGCGATTATACAGAATTATAACATAGAGGATTGTTGAAATAAATCGAATAATTTGTTATACTAAACAAAGTTTATAAACGGAAGGAGCAGGAACATGGCAGAGAAGAAGAAAAGTAAATTAGGTGCCAAAGCCATATTTGCCAGGATTCTTGCAGTGATACTGGTGACAGCCATCGGTGGAGTTGCAAGCTTTTTTGGATTTAAGACATATTTTTCAAATAAATTAAAGAAAGACAAGAAAGCAGAAATCGCAAAGCAGTTAAAAGAAGAAAGCAAAGAAAGAGTAGACGTTGGAATGATCCAGACAGGAAATTCCATTGTGATCCGAATATATCATAACAAGAATCAGGAGATGATTTTTGTACCACTTAGACAAGATATGAATCTTACATTGACGAAGAAGGGAAAACAGGCAGTCGAACAGACACTGGGAACTAGCGTTAGCAAAGCGACGGTTGCAGATGTGATCAAAGCAACAAGAAAGAATGGAAAGTTGTTAAGACAGCAGGTTGAGAAGACACTGGGAATTTCTATTAATTCCTATGAACTGATATCACATAAGAAGTTTGTGAAACTGATGAATCAGGCAGGAGATGTCAAAATAGAATTTGATGAAGCAATGGCTTATACAGATTCTACAGATAAATATGTAACATTAAGTGCTGGGGAGAACAGCCTGAATGGAACAGCAATCTATTCATTATTAAGTGAGAGTGATATTTTTACAGATAAGAATAAGCAGGCAGAAATTACTGGAGAGATCTGCGTGGCAGTTGCATCTGCATTGAATGATAAGACATTATCCGAATATCGTGAATATGCACAGAATTATTTTGATGCGGTGAAGACAGATGCTTCTTATGAAGAAGCAGCGACAAGTCTTGAGAGAATGCATGGAATTAAGGATAAGAACTTAAATTTCAAAGTGTTAGATGGAACAGAATCCAATGGAAAGTTTGAATTAGATACAGAAGAAGCCAAGAGAGTCTTTGATGAGATGTTATCAGAAGAAGGAGACTTAAGTTCGGCATTGAGCACAACAGAAGCAAAGTCAACAACAACCAAATCTGATAGTTCAGCATCTTCTTCAAAGAATATAACGATCGAGATTCAGAATTCAACAAGAATTTCAGGACTTGCAGGAAGATGGAAAGATAAACTGGCAAGTGACGGATACAGTGTAGGATCTGTAAGAACAAACAGACAGGGTGTTTTAACACATACAAAGATCATAGTAGAAAGTAAAGATTTAGGACAGGATCTGAAAAGTTATTTTAAGAATCCGGAATATGAAGTTGGAAGTGTTGACAGCGGTGCAAGAATTTGTATAATTGTTGGATCAGAAGACGAGATTTAAAATACATTCATAAATATTATTATAAAATATCACGAAAAACATCTCAGGAACGATTGAGATGTTTTTCTTTGTTATATGAAGGGGTTACGGCTAAAAAGAGATATTTATGGTCAATGAAATAAAGATTTTCTGCTGGATATTTGTATAAAATAGACAATGATATAAAAAAATCACTAAATTTTTCTTTTTTTTTTGTTTAAAATGCTGTATAGTAAAAGAAAAGGTTGAACGGCAAATATGAAAGGTTGATAAAGGATGATTTCAAATCAGATATTACAAGAGACAATTAATGGAATGAAGGAAGTAACCGGGATCGATCTGTGTATTTTAGATCTGTCAGGACGTATAGTTGTAACAACAATGGAGATAACCGATGCATTAGCACAACATGCGGAAGAATTTGCAGATTCTATGGCAGAGAGCCAGGTGATCGATGGTTTTCAATATTTTAAGATTTTTGATGATCAGAGACTGGAATATATACTTCTGGCTACTGGAATGAGCGAGAATGCATATACGGTCGGAAAGCTTGCAGTGATGCAGATACAGAATCTTTTGACTGCATATAAGGAGAGACTGGATAAAGAGAACTTTGTAAAGAACCTGTTGAGAGATAACTTATTATTGGTTGACATTTATAACCGCTCAAAGAAGCTGCATATTGAAGTGGAACAGAGAAGAGTTGCATTTTTGATTCAGGCAGAATACGAGAAGGATCAGAATCTGTTAGAAGCTACGAAAGAGGTTGAAAGCGGAGCAGATTCAGATTTTATTACGGCAGTGGACGAGAAGAGTATCGTTTATGTAACACCAGTGAATGGGAATGAAGGACAGGCACAGTTTATTCAGCATGCAAAAGAGATTAAAGAAGGGCTGAATGAATATGGGATCAAAGATGCCAAGATTGCGATCGGTAATGTTGCAGAGACGATCAAAGATGTATCAAGATCTTATAAAGAGGCACAGATCGCATTGGAAGTCAGCAAGATCTTCTATGAGGATGCGAGTGTGATCGCATATAATCAGTTAGGAATTGGACGACTGATCTATCAACTTCCACTTCCATTATGTAAGATGTTTATCCGTGAAGTGTTTGGAGATTATTCTCCAGACTCCATTGATGAAGAAACACTGGCAACGATTGATAAATTCTTTGAGAATAATCTGAATGTGTCAGAAACATCCAGACAGTTGTTTATTCATAGAAATACACTCGTATACCGTCTGGATAAGATTCAGAAGAATACGAATCTGGATCTGAGGAATTTTGAAGATGCAATCGCATTTAAAATTGCACTGATGGTAGTAAAATATATGAAACATATGGATACAATGGACTAGAATATGATGATCACATTAAAAAATGTAACGAAAGAATATAATAAAGGGAATATAGGACTTGAGGATGTCTCATTAGACATTGCGAAAGGCGAATTTGTTTTCATCGTAGGTAAGAGCGGATCAGGGAAGACAACCCTGATGAAGCTTTTACAGAAAGAACTTGATGTGACAAGTGGACAGATCATAGTAAACGGTCAGGATTATAAGAAACTGACACAGAGGAATCTGCCGAAGTTCCGCAGGCAGATGGGAATGGTATTTCAGGATTTCCGTCTGCTGAAAGACCGGACGATCTTTGAGAATGTAGCATTCGCACAGCAAGTTGTGGAAGTACCACACCGATATATTAAGCGTCAGGTTGAGAATATGCTTGAGATGGTGGGGCTGAAAGACCGAATGAATGCTTTTCCGAATGAATTGTCAGGAGGAGAACAGCAGAGAGTGGCCATCGCAAGAGCTTTGGTAAACCACCCAGTATTATTGCTGGCTGATGAGCCAACTGGGAATCTGGACCCTGTGACAGCCAAAGGGATCATGGAGCTTCTCTCAGAGATCAATAAGAGTGGGACAACAGTTTTAGTTGTTACGCACAACAAAGAGTTGGTCAATGAGATGGGCAAACGAGTGATCTTGATCGAAGATGGACATATAGAACAGGATGAGATAAGGGGGTCCTATGATATTTAGAAGATTTTTGTATGGAATCAAAGAGGGCACAAGGAATATTTTCAGGAATAAGATGTTTTCATTAGCATCACTGGGAACGATCATTGCTTGTGTCTTTTTGTTAGGAACATTTTTATCTGTAGCATTGAATGTAAGGTCAACGATGCAGCAGATGGAACAGTCTGTAGGAATTTCTGTTTTTTTTGAACCAGGTATCTCTGCAGAAAGAAAAGATCAGATTGGGGAGGAAATAAAGAAAAAAGAAGATATTGCCACGATGCGGTATGTATCTGCTGAAGAAGCATGGGAAAGCTATAAGAAGGATGTATTTCAAGGAAATGAAGAGCTTCTTGAAGGATTCGAAGGGAACAATCCGCTAAAAGAATCAGATTCCTATGAGATCACATTAAAAGAAGTAAAATCATACAAACAGGTAGTATCGCATTTAGAGACGATTGATGGTGTCAGGAAAGTCCGTTATTCTGAAGGAGCGGCGGAAGGAATGATGAAGATCAATACTATGGGAACGTATCTTGCTGGTGGGATCATTCTGATCTTAATGGCAGTTTCTATTTTCCTCGTGAGCAATACAGTGTCTATTGGAGTTGCAGTCAGAGAAGAGGAAATTTCAATTATGAAGCTGATCGGTGCGGCGAATGGATTTATTAAAGCACCATTTCAGGCAGAAGGAATGATCATAGGAATTTTGGGATCATTGATTCCAACAGCGATTATTTTTGCAGGATATGAAGGGATCATCAACTGGATGAATGATAAGTTTCATGTTGTTACAGTCTTTATGAAATTTGTACCAATCCAGCAGATTATGTTATACTTACTTCCGTTAGCATTGTTGGTAGGAATCGTGATCGGATTGCTTGGAAGTTCTATTACGATCCGCAAGTATTTAAAAGTCTAGGAAGGGGAACTCATGAAAAGAAGATATCAGGCGGGGATCATTATGATGTTAATATCAGCCATGATCGCTTCGAATCTGCCTATGACGACAGTGTTTGCTGCAGCCAAAAAACAACAGGTAAAGCAGGAAACAAAGAAATTAGAAGAACAAAGCCGCAAGATGCAGCAGGAGATCAAAGATCTTGATGAGAAAATGATAAAGAGCAATGATGCGTATGAGGCCTGTCAAGAGAAGCTTATTTCTGTACAGAAACAGTTAAAGAAGACACAACAGGAATTAAAAGAGGCAAAGACATCCAAAGAAGATCAGTCAAGGATCATGAGTAAGCGCATTAAGTTTCTATATGAAAATGGAAATATGGCATATATGGAAGTCATTTTTGAAGCAAATAATTTTCAGGAGTTCTTAAAAAGAGCTGATTATGTTTCAAAGATCTCCAAATATGACAGTAACATGTTTCTGCAATTACAGACAACGGAAGATAAGATCCGAATGGCAACGAAGAGTCTGAAACAGGATTATCAAAATACAAAGACTTTGACTGCTAAGGCAGAGACAGAAAAAGAAAAACTGGATCAGGCAGCTGCGAAGAAGAAATCTAAGTTAGCTTCTTACCAGAAACAGTTAGCATCTGATAAAGAGTTACTGGCATGGTTTGAGGCAGAGGAAAAACAACAAGAAGAGATGGATCTTGCATCGGCGAAGGACGGTAATGCAGACAATACGACATCGAAAGCACAGTCAGAAAAGAATATGACAGGAAGTACGGCATCAAAGAATACAACATCAAAGGCTACGACCGAAAGCAAGAAAGAAAATACAACGACATCGTCACCATCAACAACAGTTTCGTCAGGAAATCTCATCTGGCCGGTACCGTCTTGCCATAGTATTTCATCGGGGTATGGCTATCGAATTCATCCAGTTACAGGAGTCAGGAAACTGCATGCTGGAATTGATATTCCATGTTCAACTGGAACAACGATCGTAGCAGCAGCTTCTGGTACAGTAGTGGATGCTGGATATAATGCATACAATGGCAATTATTTAAAGATCAGCCATGGAAATGGATTGGAAACGATGTATCTGCATTGCTCCAAACTTCTAGTATCCTCAGGGGCAAGAGTGTCAGGAGGACAGACGATAGCAAAATCCGGAGCAACTGGTATGGTATCTGGTGCACATCTGCATTTTGTTGTGAAAAAGAATGGAAATTATGTAAATCCTCAAAATTACTTATAACGTCATTACATAAATAGAAAGGAACTAATTTCATGAAGAAGTTTTCAAAAATACTCGTAGGACTACTTGTTGTCGTATGTATTGTGGAAGGATTTTTTCTTTATCGTGCCTATGCGATCCCAAGTACGACCTTACAGACAGCAAGAAAGATTAATCGGATAGAACAGATCATTGATAAATATTATAAAGGTTCTGTTAAGAAGAGTGAGTTGGAAGATTGTACCTACAAAGGTTTAGTTGCAGGACTGGGAGATGTCTATTCCACGTATTATTCAGAGGATGATTTTAAGGAATTAGAACAATCTACAAGTGGTGTTTATTATGGAGTTGGAATATATCTTACACAGGATATAAAGACAGGGATCATAACAGTTGTGAAACCAGTGAAAGGAAGCCCGGCAGACGGAAGTGGACTGAAAAAAGGGGATATTTTAACAAAAGTAGGAAACTATAAATTAAAAACATCGGATGCATTAGATGATATTGTTAAGAAGATCAAAGGTGCAGAAGGAACGAAAGTTAAATTAACATTTACAAGAAACCAGACATCGAAGACTTATACATTTACAAGACAATCGATTGAGAATCCAACAGTTGAAACAAAGATGTTACAAGATAAAGTCGGATATCTTCAGATTACCGAATTTGATGAAGTAACAGTCAGCCAGTTCCGAAGTGGACTGAAAAGTCTTAAGAAACAAGGTGCAAAGAAATTGATCATAGATCTTAGGGATAATCCTGGTGGTTTGCTGACAAGTGTAGTGGATATTGCAGGACAGATTCTTCCAAAAGGAACGATTGTTTATACGGAAGATAAGAATGGTAATAAGAAATATTACAAAGACACAAAGAATGAACAGCTTGATATGCCGCTATGTGTATTAGTTAATGGTAACAGTGCGAGTGCAGCAGAAATCCTTTCTGGTGCGATCAAAGACGACAAAACAGGAACGCTGGTTGGAGAGACGACATTTGGAAAAGGGATCGTACAGGGGTTCTTTGAAGTTGGTGATGGATCTTATGTGAAACTGACTTATTCATCTTATTACACACCAGCAGGACATAACATTCATAAAAAAGGAATCAAGCCAGATATCGAAGTAAAAGATAACACGAAGACAAAATCTGACGAACAATTAAACAAGGCGCTTTCTATCTTACAGAAGAAATAAGAATTGTAAAGATAGATATAAAAAAGAAAGTATAGAACATATTACCAAAAGTTCTATACTTTTTTTGTGCAAATTTACGGATTATGCATTAAATCTTGAAATAGCAGAAAATAATATCTATAATAAAGATAAAATCTGTTTATTAAAGATTATAATATCCGAAACAGAAATAAAAGGAGGAAAACAAAGATGAGCAAGGAAAATTGCGAGAGCAAAGCACGTAAAAAGATCGCTGCATCCATTGGAGTAACACCGGAAGAGATTTATTTCACATCAGGAAGAGCAGATGGACACTTAAAAGCTTTAAAAGCTGTAGTGAAAGCATCAAAAAAAGCACGTCCTCATGTGATCATCACGACGATGGAAGATCCAGAAGTATTGGATGAATGTTCCAGACTAGAACGAAAAGATGCTGTTGTGACATATTTAGATCCGATCACAACCGGCCGTGTAGAAGTAGCAATGATCGAAAATGAACTGAAAGAAAACACAGAACTGATTTCAGTGACAGCAGCAAACTGCCAGACAGGAACTTCTGAGCCATTTACAGGAATCGGAACAATGACATCAGAGAAAGGTGTGATCTTCCACACAGATGCAGCATTTGCATTTGGAAAAATGCCGATCAATGTAGAAAGAAGTCATATTGATCTGCTGACAGCAGATGCATCTTATTTTGGAGGTCCTGAAAATGCAGGATTTTTATATGTAAGAAAGAGCACAGGAGCTGGAGAATATGTGTCAGAAACTGCATTAAGCGAAGAAACATTAACAGTGATGTCAGATATGGCAGAAAGTTTAGCAGCAAAGGCAACAACATTTATGGAAGAAATCCGTCCAGTCAGAAATCATATGTGTGAACGTATTTTTGCTGAGATTGAAGATGTAGAATTGAATGGACACAAAGATCATCATCTCACCAATCATTTAAATATCAGAATCAAAAATGTATCTGCAGCAGTTGTACAGAAAGCTTTGAAAGAAGAAGGAATTGAAGCAGGAATCGGAACAAATTCTAACATTCTTGCAGCAATCGGAAGAAGTAAAGCTGAAAGTGCAGAATCCGTTTCATTCTCATTGAAAGCAGGAACAACGATGGAAGACGCAGACAAGATCGTTGACAGCTTAAAAGAGATCGTGACAGGAGAAAGAACTGTATTATAAAACAATAAAATCACCTAAAAAAGGAGTCAAACAAATGTTAAATTTACCTATGGATCATATCGGACTTCATTGTTCTGATGTAGAATTAAACGCAAAATGGTATCAGGAAGAATTAGGATTTAAAGTTGCAGGAAAATTCCCTGGAATGGGCGGAAGAAATGTATATTTCCTTGAAAATCCTCAGGATGGAAAAATGTATGAAATCTCTCAGAGAGACCAGCTTCCAGGAGGTGCAACAACAAGAATCGACCATATCGCATATCGCTCATCTGATCTTGAAAAAGATTATGAATATTGCAAAACAAACGGATATAAGATCGTATCAGACGGAATTGAGACAAGCCTTAACTTCTGGGAAAAAGGATCTCGCTGCTTCAAGATTGAAAGTGCTTGTGGAGAAGTGATTGAAATTTGTCAGAAGATTAAATAGTTTCGATAAGACAAGTTTTAAATAAAGAAACGCTAGTTTAGACAGTTGTTAAAACTAGCGTTTCTTTATTTAATGTGCACCCGGTGGGGAATGTTTCTAAATTTTTTAGGATAAAAAGCGGGAATCCTCGGTAATTCAATTGCCGCAGATGAAAGCGCGTAACCACAGGTTACATTGGAGACTTTAACGTCTCCTCTTTTTTGAATTTTTAAATAGAACACTTGTTCTTTTCTTGGAGATGTGGTACACTATGTGTATGAAGGAAAATTTAATTCATTCCTGATCATAAAAGTAGCTGTGTAACCTCAAAAAGGTAGCAGTAAAGGTGTCATGGACGCACCCAGAATCTGTATGGCGAAGCCATATATATCTGATGCTCGGTAATTCAATTACCGATGTAGTTCACTTCACTGGGTATAATGTCATAAATGGTTGACAAAGCAGAAATAGTAAAGATCAGAAAATCAACAATATCCCATGTTTCAACTTCGTTAAAGAAATTGGAAAACAAAGGACTTGTTGAAAAAATACAAAGTAAAGACAATAAAAAGCATATTGAAATTATTTTGTTAGATAAGGCAGAACTGATCATAGAAGCAGGACATAACGCACAAAAACAGTTTGCAAAAAATGTTTTAAGTGGATTAACAGAAGAAAAACAGGTCTGTATCAATATATTTGACAAGATCTGTAATAATGCAGAAGAACATTGAAAAGTATCAGTGCAATTGAAATGTTCAAGGCATATCCACAATTAAAACAGTTCTACTCTCGTTGTGGAGTATTATGGTCAAGAGGATATTTTGTATCTACCGTAGGTCATATAAGTGAAGCTACAGTAAAGAAATACATCGAGGAACAGAAAGATCATGAGTGACGAAGAATACAAGAAACTTCTGAAACAATAT
The DNA here is from genome assembly GCA_905215045.1 of uncultured bacterium. Next base: position 10,121 of record CAJMOO010000039.1, read on the forward strand.
CATAAACTTTCTGACAGGCATATCTTAGTTGTAGAAACTGATATGCCTTATCCTGATGTTCTGAAAGTCGTGGCTCTTTCTGATAAAATCCGCAAAGCTGGCAACGAGCTTGTTAGTCTTATGAGAAAGAATTACGACCAGCTCATGCGTACCAAGAAATATCGTAAACTACTAAAACTGTACGGCAATACTGAGGATAAGGACAAACGTAAAGCTCTCGCTGATCAGCTCAATGATATGCAGAAATCTTATAATGTTACATGGGATCTCTGCAGGACATCTATGATTCCTATAGGCAAGAAATATAGTATAGATGCGGTGTTTGCTCTTACAAAAGCCGAAGATATATGGCGAGGTATGGAAAAATGCCTTTATGATAACGGTAAGACCACACATTTCTCAAAATACGGAGAATTACCATGTATCAGAGCAAAACAGATAAATCGTGGTATTCCGATGTTTGTTGAGGATGGGAAACTTCGATTCAAACTTAGAAAGATGCAATTCGGGATTCAAGTCAACGACAGGTTTCAGTCTGATGAAGTTAACGCCGTTTTGTCTTATCTTGAGAATCCTGACAAGATGGATGCTGATGCTGTCAATACGCTTATAGAAGAAGCCTGTTGTATAGATACTTACAGACCTTGCTATGCTACTCTTGTTCCAAGGTTGATAAGAGGTAAGTACAGAGTATATCTGCATCTGACAATAGAAGGCAAAGCTAAGCCTAAATATGATAGATCCGGCAATCCAAGACATAAATACGGTAAAGGCATGATAGGTGCTGATATAGGAACGCAGACAGTTGCCTATACTTCTGATACTGAAGTCGGACTGAAGAACCTTTCAGAGCGTGGCAACAGCATACAGACTTCTGAACGCAAGGAACGCTTATATTATCGTGCTATGGACAGGAGTAGACGGGCAACCAATCCACAGAATTACAATCCTGACGGCACGATCAAGAAAGGTAAAAAGACTTGGAAATATTCTGATCGTTACAAGAAGCTGAAAGCCAAACACGCTGAATTATGCCGTATAAATGCAGTAAATAAACAGATTGCAATAAACGAAGATGCTAACTATCTGCGAAGTCTTGGAGATACATTCGTCACAGAATCTAAAAATGCAAGCAAGCTGATGAAACGGGCTAAGAAGACTACTGTTAATAGCAAAGGCAGATTTAATAAGAAAAAGCGCTTTGGAAAATCTATAAAGAATCGTTGCCCGTCTGGATTTCAAACTACTGTTGAAAAGAAATTCAAAGTCACAGGCGGCGCATATATAGAAGTTCCGAATAATTATAGAGCAAGCCAGTACGACCACACGGCAGATGACTACATTAAGAAAAAGCTGTCTGATAGGCTCTACAGACTTCGAGACGGAACATTGGTACAAAGAGATTGGTATTCATCATTTTTGCTCTATTGTTACGACTACAGAACGCAGGATATAGACAAAGATAAATGTATTACAGATTTCGGCAGGTGCTATGACAAAGAAAAAGCCCTAATTGCATGGATTAAGGCTAATCATATCAAAATACTAAACAGTGGAATTAAAGTAGCTTAACAACTAAATGTTAGGGAGATTGACTGTACTTCCTTGTCGTAAGACAGAAATTTACCGCTAATGTGGTCGTAGGACTGCTTGGTAATAAAAGTCCTGATTCAAACAGATTTACACTTGTAACTCCAAAGCCTGAAAATGGTGTACGATTACAAGCTACACTTGGCAATCAGAACCCCACGGGCTTGCCCGTGGGAGCAGTCAGAATCATGCATAGATGAAAAGATAAGAGATATTTCATAAGGGAGAAGTTATATGGATCATTTTGAATTAGTATCAGAATATGAGCCAACTGGGGATCAGCCACAGGCGATCGAGAAGCTGACCAAAGGATTTCAAGATGGGAATCAGTTTGAGACGCTTCTTGGAGTGACTGGTTCAGGTAAGACATTTACAATGGCGAATATTATACAGAATTTGAATAAACCGACATTGATCTTGGCACATAATAAGACGTTAGCAGCACAGTTATATAGTGAGTTTAAGGCGTTTTTTCCACATAACGCCGTGGAATATTTTGTCTCCTATTATGATTATTATCAGCCAGAGGCCTATGTTCCATCTACCGATACTTATATAGAGAAGGATTCATCGGTCAATGATGAGATTGATAAATTACGACATAGCGCGACAGCAGCATTGATCGAGAGAAAAGATGTGATCGTTGTATCTAGTGTTTCCTGCATTTATGGAATTGGTAGCAAAGAAAGCTATTCAGAGATGATGATCTCTTTAAGACCAGGGATGATAAAGGACAGAGACGAGGTGATTGATGACCTGATCAATATTCAGTACGTAAGAAGCGAACTTGACTTTAAGAGAGGTACTTTCAGAGTTAAAGGGGATGTGTTGGAGATCCTTCCGGTTTCTACATTTGAAGATGCAGTCAGAGTTGAATTTTTTGGAGATGAGATTGATCGTATTGTGGAATTTGATGTTTTGACAGGTGAAGTAAAGAGAAGCTTGAATTTCGTGGCAATATTCCCGGCATCACATTATGTTGTACCACAGGAACAGATTGAACGTGCGATCAAAGGGATTAAGGAAGAACTTGCTGAGCAGGTGACATATTTTAAAGAACATGATCAGCTGATCGAAGCACAGAGAATTGCAGAGCGAACGAATTTTGATATTGAAATGTTAAGAGAAACAGGATTTTGTTCTGGGATTGAGAACTACTCCAGACATTTAGCAGGATTAGAACCAGGACAGCCGCCAAGTACGTTAATTGATTTCTTTGGGGATGACTTTTTGATGATCATTGATGAGTCTCATATCACCGTACCACAGATCGGTGGAATGTATGCAGGAGATCAGTCCAGAAAGTCAACGTTAGTAGATTTTGGATTTCGTTTGCCTTCTGCGAAAGATAACCGTCCTTTGGAATTTGGTGAATTTGAACAGAAGATCGATCAGATGTTATTTGTATCTGCAACACCTGGTAAATACGAAGAAGAGCATGAATTATTAAGGGCAGAACAGATCATCAGACCAACAGGTTTACTAGACCCAGCAATCGATGTACGTCCGGTGGAAGGACAAATTGATGATCTGTTAGGAGAGATTCATAAAGAGACAGACAAAGGCAATAAAGTACTTGTCACAACACTGACCAAGCGAATGGCGGAAGAATTGACCGATTATATGCGTGAAGTTGGTATCCGGGTAAAATATTTACATTCAGATATTGATACATTAGAGCGAATTGAGATCGTGAGAGATTTGAGAATGGGAGTTTTTGATGTATTGGTTGGAATCAACCTGTTAAGAGAAGGCCTGGATATTCCAGAGATTACATTGGTTGCAATTCTTGATGCAGATAAAGAGGGATTCTTGCGTTCTGAGACATCTCTTGTGCAGACGATCGGGCGTGCAGCACGTAACAGTGAAGGACATGTTATTATGTATGCAGATCATATGACAGATTCTATGCATGCAGCGATCACGGAGACAGAACGAAGACGTGAGATTCAGGATGAATATAACAAAGAACATGGAATTACGCCACAGACGATCAAGAAAGATATCAGAGATCTGATCAAGATATCTGATGAACATGAAGAGGAAACAGGTGGATATGAAAAAGATATGGAATCCATGTCTAAGAAAGAATTAAAAGAAGTGATCGAGCGGTTAAGTAAGAAGATGAATCAGGCAGCAGCAGAATTAAACTTCGAATTGGCTGCACAGCTTAGAGATGAATTAAAAGAATTCAAGATCGCATATCAGGAATATGACGATTAAAAGAAGAAATACTAAAACTGATGATAGATTAGAATTAGGAGCTTATCAATGAAGAAAGAAATGATCCGCATCAAAGGTGCGAGAGAAAATAACTTAAAGAATATAGATCTGGAAGTGCCGAGAAACCAGTTTGTTGTATTTACAGGACTGAGTGGTTCTGGAAAATCTTCTCTGGCATTTGATACGATTTATGCAGAAGGACAGAGAAGATACATGGAATCTTTATCTTCTTATGCAAGACAGTTCTTGGGACAGATGGAGAAACCGGATGTAGACAGCATTGAGGGATTATCTCCTGCAATTTCTATTGATCAAAAGTCAACAAACAGAAACCCAAGATCTACAGTAGGAACTGTGACAGAGATTTATGATTATTTTCGATTACTGTACGCAAGAGTCGGAATCCCACATTGTCCAAAGTGTGGGAAACCGATCAGTAAGCAGACCGTAGATCAGATGGTAGATCGTCTGATGCAGTTAGAAGAACGTACAAGGATTCAGCTTCTGGCACCGATCGTTCGTGGAAGAAAAGGAGAACATGCAAAGGTTTTCCAGAATGCGAAGAAAAGTGGATATGTTCGTGTCAGAGTCGATGGCAATGTTTATGATCTGTCAGAGGACATTCCAATGGAGAAGAATAAGAAACATAACATTGAGATCGTGGTGGATCGTTTAGTGGTCAAACCTGGGATTGAAAAACGATTAACAGATTCTATCGAGACAACCTTAAATCTAGCCGATGGATTGATGATGGTTGATGTGATCGGTGGAGAAACCTTGAATTTCAGCCAGAGTTTTTCCTGCCCTGACTGTGGTATCAGTATTGATGAAGTAGAACCAAGAAGTTTTTCCTTCAATAATCCATTTGGAGCTTGTCCGGTATGCCATGGACTTGGATATAAGATGGAATTTGATGTGGATTTAATGATCCCTGACCAGAAGTTAAGTATTGCAGAAGGGGCGATCCAGGTCTTTGGATGGCAGTCATCAACGGATAAGAAGAGTTATACAAGAGCAATCTTAGATGCACTCGCAAGGGAATATCATTTTGATCTGGAAACACCATTTAAAGATTATCCACAGGAAGTAAAAGACGTTTTATTATATGGAACTGGTGGCAGAGAAGTCAAAGTCTATTATAAAGGACAGAGAGGCGAAGGTGTCTATGATGTGGCATTTGAAGGGATCATCAAGAATGTTGGAAGAAGATATCGTGAGGCATCTCAGAATATGAAAGCAGAATACGAGACATTTATGACGATCACACCTTGCGATGAATGTCATGGACAGCGATTAAAGCAGGAATCACTGGCGGTAACGGTTGCAGATAAGAATATTGCCGAGATGTGTGATATGTCAGTCGGGGAAATGGTTTCATTTTTAGAAACGATGGAATTAAGTGAACGCCAGAAACTGATCGGAGAACAGGTTTTAAAAGAGATTAAGGCAAGAATCGGATTCTTAAATGATGTAGGACTAGATTATCTGACGTTATCAAGGGCTACTGGAACATTATCTGGTGGAGAAGCACAGCGAATCCGTCTGGCAACACAGATCGGTTCTGGATTAGTTGGAGTAGCTTATATCTTAGATGAACCGAGCATCGGACTTCACCAGAGAGACAATGACAAACTGATCCGTACACTTAAGAATCTAAGGGATTTAGGAAATACACTGATCGTTGTAGAGCATGATGAAGATACGATGCTGGCAGCAGATTATATTGTAGATATCGGACCGAAAGCAGGAGAATATGGTGGAGAAGTTGTTGCAACGGGAACTGCAAAACAGATCATGAAGAATAAGAAATCCATCACAGGAGCTTATTTAAGCGGAAAGATCAAGATTCCAGTACCACAAGTCAGAAGAAAACCATCAGGGTTCCTAAAAGTAGTCGGGGCACAGGAGAATAATTTGAAGAATATTGATGTAGAAATCCCACTTGGAATTTTCACTTGTGTAACAGGAGTTTCTGGATCAGGAAAGAGTTCTTTAGTCAATCAGATTTTATACAAACGTCTGGCAAAAGAACTAAACAGGGCTAAGACGAAACCAGGACTACACAAAGACATCGAAGGATTTGAACAGTTAGATAAGATCATAGCGATCGACCAGTCACCGATCGGAAGAACACCAAGATCCAATCCTGCAACTTACACAGGAGTCTTTGATCAGATCAGAGATCTGTTTGCGATGACAAAAGATGCAAAAGCAAAAGGATACAATAAAGGACGATTCAGTTTCAACAAGAAAGGCGGGCGATGCGAAGCCTGTGCAGGAGATGGGATCATCAAGATTGAGATGCACTTTTTACCAGATGTGTATGTCCCTTGTGAAGTATGTCATGGAAAACGATACAATAGAGAAACACTTGAAGTTAAATACAAGGGAAAGAGTATTTATGATGTTCTGAATATGACAGTGGAAGAAGCATGTGATTTCTTCTCTAATATTCCATCGATCAGCCGTAAGATGGAGACATTAAGAGATGTTGGATTAGGATACATTCGATTAGGGCAGCCATCCACAGAATTATCAGGGGGAGAAGCACAGAGGATCAAACTGGCAGCAGAATTAAGCAAACGAAGTACAGGAAAGACCATCTATATCCTGGATGAGCCAACGACAGGACTTCATTTTGCAGATGTTCACAAACTGGTGGATATCCTTGCAAGACTGACAGAAGGTGGTAATACTGTGATCGTGATCGAGCATAATCTGGAAGTGATCAAGACTGCGGATTATATTATCGATATGGGACCAGAAGGTGGATCAGGCGGTGGAACAGTTGTTGCAACAGGGACACCAGAAGAGATCTGTGAGGTTGAGGAATCTTATACTGGGCAGTATTTGAAAGGGATACTTAATCGATAAAAAATGATATCATGAGAGTAACAAACCGGAATTTGTGGAGGAGGAATTCTGTAATGAAATTTTTTGAAAATACCCGTAAGCCACAAGGCTTCGGCGGAAAATTGATGACGAAG
>CAJMOO010000040.1 GCA_905215045.1 uncultured bacterium
CTCTCTTCATTCAATATTCTGTTTCTAAACATTTCTAAAGAAAGTATAAACAAATATGAAGGAATTATTATTTAGTGTATTTTACCTGATATCCACTTGTACCTTTGGATCCTTTTTTGATCTTAATATAGTAAGTTCCTTTTTTTGCCTTTCCATAGATACGGAAACCTTTTGATATTGTTTTATTTTTTAATCTTGCTGCTCCTGTGACTGTTACAGAAATCTTGCTTCTATTTCCAAGTCCTGTGATATCGATATATGTCATTCCAGTCTTCTTAACTTTGATCTTATACCAGTGTGTTTTACTTGTACTTTCATTAGACAAGAATACCTGCTTCTTGGATTTCTTACGCTTGATCTCTTTTGCTTTTTTCTTAGATGTTCCATAACTGTCAGATGCTTTTTGATTTGCATTGATGAAATAAAGGATCTCTCCAGATGCCGCATTTGCAACGACACGATAAGTCCCTGCAGCAAGTCCTGTTGTTACTACATAGTTATTTTTTGCTGCACCAGATAATCCGGTTGCTACAGTTTTCCATGTCTTTCCACTTAATTTCTGAACAGAATATGTAACACTAGACACATTTCCCGCTGCATTTTCTTTATAAACTGCGATCGCTGCAACTCCTCTTTTGGCTACTTTAAACTGCTGATATGTAGCTGCTCCAGTACTTGCACTTGCGATTACATTATTCCCACCAAAAGTTCTGTTATTCTGGCTTGATATCACTGCTGCTCCAAATGCTGCAACCACTGGTGTATTTGCATTCTCACATGCTGTTTCAAGGTATAATGCATATGTTCCTGCTTTGACTGCACCAGCCCAGATCATTTTTCCATTATTCGTCTGTGAAAGTGTCATAGCCGGATTCCCATTATAACACAGTTTTAAACGTCCACCATCTACTCCTGCGACCTTTGTTGCATATGGGATAACAACCGTTCCATCAATTCCTACACGAACTGTTCCAACTTTCACATATTCATTTGCATCACTATATCCTTGATACAACATCATTTCCTGATTTGCCTGCCATTTATTTGACAGCGTATCAAAATCAGACAGCGTGTAAACATTCGTTGCATTTAACTGCACTGCCTCTGCAGATGCTTTTGCCTGTTTTGCTCTTACTCTTTGTGATGCTGTGATTGCAGGAAGTTTGCTGTGAATACTTTCTGTTTTGGTTTTTGCTCCTACCAGTACAGTCCCTGTCATCATTGCAAATGACAACGCTATACATAACGTTCTCTTTAAAAATTTAACCATATTACATCTCCTATTTATATACATATGCACTGGCTACAGTTGATACGTCACTGGAATATGTTTTGTTTCCAAATTTAACTTTTGGAGCCACCTGAACATAATATGTTCCTTTTTTTAATTTTTTCTTTCCGTTTTTTGTGATCTGGAAAGAGTAGCTCTTCTTCTTAGAAACCTTGACTGTTTTTACTTTTTTAAATCCAGATTTTGAGTTCTTTGATACAGAAACTGTATACTGTTTAATTCCCGTTCCCTTTTTCAGAACTACTTTGATCCCTTTTTTCTTGTTTGTTGTCTTTCCTGAAATAGATGGCATTGCAAAATAGCGATAGTTACTCCATCTTCCATAGTATGTCTGATTATTACTTCTGTTTGTATAGTAGTATCTTGCACGATATTTATACGCCATATCTTTTGACACATTCATAGACTCATAACCCATAGATGTTGATGTCTTAGATAGTACTCTTTTATTCTTTGCATTGTATACTTCCAGCTGTACTCCTGTTGCCATCTCAGGTTTATTAACCTTAAATGCTACCTTCTTAATATTAGCGTATGCTGCTGTGATCCCAAAATTATTCTTCGCTACATCGGCAGGCGTTGTGTTAACATAAACACTGTCAACTGACCAGTTATATGTTTTTCCTGTGGCAAGACTTGTAAGTCTGTATCCCAGTCTGATATATCCTGAATATCCTTTTGTTGCCTGAACTGTTACCTGCGTTGTATTTGCAGAACCCTGCCAAATGCTTCTCTGAGTTCCAATTTCCTCAAGATAATAGCCATCCACTCTATATCCATTCAAACTCTGTGGAGTCCACTGAATCGTAATGCTGTTATCATTAAATCCAGCCATCCATACCTTTCCTGCTGCCTTTGCATCCTTAGGCGATACAATGATCACTGCTGCCAGCAATAAAACACTAAATATTACTTTTTTCAAATTCTTTCCCATACTTTTTCCTCCTTTTCGTATGTGATTACTTTTTTCGTATGTGATTACTTATCTATTATCCACCTTCTCTGGATAAAGATCATGATTTGAAAGTCTGTTCCATGCAACATCTTCCCATTTTGTTCCTGGTCTTCCGTAGTTGCAGTATGGATCAATGGAGATTCCTCCTCTTGGAGTGAATTTACCCCATACTTCAATGTATTTTGGATCCATCAGCTTGATCAGATCTTTCATAATGATATTCATGCAGTCTTCGTGAAAATCTCCATGATTTCGGAAGCTGTATAAATACAATTTTAATGATTTACTTTCTACCATGCGCTCTCCTGGCACATAAGAAATGTAAATCGTTGCAAAATCCGGCTGTCCTGTGATCGGACATAGACTTGTGAATTCTGGTGCATTAAATTTGACAAAATAATCATTCTCTGGATGTTTATTCTCAAATGTTTCTAACACCTCCGGTGCATAATCATCTGGGTATTTTGTTTTCTGGTTTCCTAATAACGTAATTCCTTCTAATTCTTGGCTCTTTCTGCCACTCATTGTATTTTCCTCTCTTTCAAATTTTCATTGCCTAAAGTATATCTTAGGACTTTTTGCCTGTTTGGGTGTTTTGCCCCCCTTTGGAAATTTTTTCCGACTGAAGAAGTTCTTTGTAGTCTTCCATCGACAATGGTTTCGAATACCAATATCCCTGAATCTCATCACAGCCGATCTGTCTTAATATTTCAATCTGCTCATCTGTTTCTACACCTTCACAGATTATCTGATATCCTAGATTCCGAATCATATCGATCAAATGTTTCAGGAAATAGATTCCACGGTCTGTTTCTAAGCAGCTGGTAATAAATCCTCGATCGATCTTGATCACATCAACTGGGATATCAACGATCGTATTCAGGACAGAATATCCGCTTCCAAAATCATCCATCGCTGTCTTAATCCCATGTAACTGAAAAGAGTCAAATAATTTTCTAACACTTTCATATTCAGACACAACTGCTGTCTCAGTAAGTTCAATCTCAACCATTGTTGGATCAACACTATATTTCTTCAAAATATTTATATAAGTGTTGATCGTCTGCGGATCAGATGCATGGAGACTAGATGCATTGATCGATATCGGCACCTGTTCTCTTCCTGCTTTTAGATTCTCTGCAATGAATTCTACAACTGTCTCAAAGACATAGAAGTCAAGTTCTATGATCTTTCCATTATTTTCATAAACTGGAATAAATGCATTGGGACTTAAAACGGTTCCGTTATCTCTCTCCCAGCGCACCAATGCTTCCGCACCTATGATCTCATGACTTTTTATGGAATATTGGGGCTGAAAATATACTTTGAACTGTTTTTGTTCCATCGCTTCCTTCATATCATTGACGATCTCATTTTCCAACTCACGTTGTTTCTGCATCTCATCGTCATAAAATCTTACGCTGCCTTTTTCTCCACCTTTCACTTTCTGTCTCACATAGTTTGCCGCATCGATCGCATAGGAAGTGCTCCTGCATTCTGGTGTCACATAATAGATTCCTGTTCTCAATACCACGTTGGATTTTGGGAACTTCTCCTTCTGCCGCAGCATAAATTCTTCATTGATCTTTTCTGTTTCTTCAATGATCGCTTGATATTCATCCTTCTCATGGCTAGCTGTACGAAACATTAAAAACTGATCCGATACAACTCTTGTAAAGTACAGATTATGTTTTTCTTCTGTTTTTCCAATAATGAAACTGCAAAAATCCTTTAATACCTGATCTCCTAGAGTATATCCATACTTATAATTAAAATATTTAAAATTTTCAAAATCCATATATATCATCATGTAATCACTTGTCTTATTTGCAAGAATGATACGTTCCACTTCCTCATGAAATCTTCCAAATGAGATCAAACCTGTCAGCGTATCATGCTCCATTCGTGTGATCGCTCCCTGATAGACATGATTCATCACCTGATTCTTGGCAAAATGTGCAGAGATGATCTTCGTTACTTCGGATAACTGCTTCAACATCTCGTTTGACCAGCTTCTCTTCTCCTTACACACAACATATGTGATCGCTCCCGTATAACGTCCTTCACAATACATTGCAACACATACGATTGTCTTTGCCTCTCCCTGTATCAGGATCTTCGTTGCTGATTCGGAATATCGTTGCATATGATCATGCTGTAAAACAAGCACCCCATTCTCATCAAAATCATTAAATACTGTGAGAAAATCCTCTTTATCAAAATGTCTGACCGTCTCTAAAACTTTCGGAATTCCTTCTCTGTTCCATTGATAATCAGAATATATCTCTCGATCCTTGATATCTGTCTGCGCGATTGTGATACGATCAAGTTCCAGACGAACTCCGATCACTTTCAGTAATAAATGTATCGCCACCTCAAAATTGTTGGTTTTCTCGAAGATTTCAAAAGCTGTAGCAACAATATCATTCTGAAAATATCTTGCTTCCAGCATCTCTTCCTGTTTCTCTTGTTCAGCGATCATGGATGAAAAATGCTGCAGGCTGTCACAGTAAACATAACAGTTCTTTCCCCGCTCTTTTGCTTTATATAAGGCAATGTCCGCATTCTCAAACAGTTGGTCATAGGTATAACCTGATACATTCTCTGGAAGATAACAACATCCTGCACTACATGTGATCGTACAACCTGTCTTCCCGAATTGAAGATTCCTGATCTTCTGCATCAGCTCCACATTCTTCCTAACCAACTCAATGTTCAAGATATCTTTTACAAAAATAACGAATTCATCCCCACCAGCTCTCATTAAAATACTATCGTTATCTCTAAATACTTCTTTCAACAGCATCGCCAAACGGGCTAGAACTTTATCTCCAAATAAATGGCCATAATTGTCATTCACCGACTTAAAACAATCCACATCTAATACGATCATTCCACACGAATCGAAAGGCTTCTTATGATTCAGATATTTGTTAATATATTTTTTCCCATACACCTGATTATAAAGCCCTGTCAAAGAGTCTTTCCTCGCTCTTTCTTTGAGCTTCTTCTCTTGTTTTCTTTGTTCTGTGATATCCCTTGTACTTCCTATCAAAGTCAGCTTTCCATCTTCATTCACGATCTTCATAAACTCGAGTACCGAATATTTAATATCCCCATCTTCCCCAAACTCACGGATCTCTATCGTTGCTTCTTTTGCTTCCTTATAAAGCTGTTTTACCTTTTCTCGGTCTTCTGGATAAATCTTGCTTTTGTCGTCTATGTAGTCCATATATCCAGCTATCGTTTTCTCGATATGAAATTTATTATTATAAACTACAAGTGTATCTTCATCCACTAGATATTCAAATATCTTAATCCGAGAATTATTTAAAACTATTGACAGTTTCTCTATTTGTTTTCTGTTAACTTGCAGTGTTTCCATATCCTATTATTTCTCCCGTAGTATTGCTATTTCCCTATTACCAAATAGTATACAATGAAACGCTTAGAAACACAATCTTAATCGTTCCCTTTTTTTCTTTCATTGACTTTTTGTCTCATTTATTTATAATGAATATATAAGTGCATATTCATTCTGAAGCCAAGGATTTCCTGATGCCAAGATTGAGCTTACAAAGTACCTGTTCCCTTGGGGATCTTACGTACTTTTTTATTCGACTATCTGGCATATTCATTTCCGAATATGCTTTTTTATTGCATAGAAAATATCGATAAAATCTCCTATGCAATAAAAATATTACGTATTAATTAATTTAGGAGAAGGAGAAAACTATGTACAGACCAGAATCCGGTATCGCAGAAGAATTTATTGATGACCAGGAGATCAAAGATACACTTGCTTATGCAGATGCCAACAAAGACAATAAGGAACTGATCCTGTCTATCATTGAAAAAGCAAAGAAATTAAAAGGTATTTCCCACAGAGAAGCTTCCGTACTTCTTGCATGTGAAGATAAAGAACTGATCCAGAAAGTTTTTGATCTTGCGATCAAGATCAAGGAAGAATTCTATGGAAATCGTATCGTTATGTTTGCTCCATTATATCTTGCAAACTATTGTGTCAACGGATGTACTTACTGTCCTTATCATTATAAAAATAAACATATCCGCAGAAAGAAATTAACTCAGGAAGAGATCAAGAAAGAAGTTATCGCTCTTCAGGATATGGGGCATAAGAGACTGGCTCTTGAAACAGGGGAAGATCCTGTGAATATTCCAATTGAATATGTATTAGAGAGCATTAAAACAATTTACAGTATCAAACACAAAAACGGTGCGATCCGTCGTGTAAACGTAAATATCGCTGCTACAACAGTTGAAAATTATAAGAAATTAAAAGATGTCGGTATCGGAACATATATTTTATTCCAGGAAACATACCACAAAGACAATTATGAAGTTCTTCATCCAACAGGACCAAAACATGATTATGCTTACCATACAGAAGCTATGGACCGTGCGATGACAGCTGGTATCGATGATGTTGGTATCGGTGTTTTATTCGGTCTTGATATGTATCGTTATGACTTTGCCGGTCTGTTAATGCATGCAGAACATCTGGAAGCAAAATTCGGTGTTGGACCTCATACGATCAGTGTTCCAAGAATCCGTCCTGCTGACGATATCGATCCTGACGATTTCGAAAATGCAATCAATGATGACATCTTTGAGAAGATCGTTGCAATCCTTCGTATTGCTGTTCCTTATACAGGAATCATCGTATCTACTCGTGAGACACAAGAATCAAGAGAACGTGTATTAAAAGTCGGAGTATCCCAGATCAGTGGTGCTTCTTCTACAAGTGTCGGTGGATACGCTGAAAAAGAAAAACCAGAAGATAACTCTGCACAGTTTGAGAAAAATGATAACCGTACCTTAGATGAGATCATCGGATGGCTGATGGATCTTGGTCATATTCCAAGTTTCTGTACAGCATGTTACCGTGAAGGACGTACTGGTGATCGTTTCATGACTCTTGTCAAATCCGGTCAGATCGCAAACTGCTGTGCACCTAATGCTTTAATGACCTTAAAAGAATACTTAGAAGATTACGCTTCTGATGAAGTCAAAGCCAAAGGTGAGGTATTGATCAAACAGGAACTTGAGAAGATTCCAAATCCTGTTGTCAAGCAGAAAGCTACCGAATATATCGAAAATATTCATGAAGGAAAACGTGATTTCAGATTCTAGGAGATTTTTATGTTCAAACATTTAAACACCCGAATTCCAAAAAGAATTGAACAAGAAAAGGACAAGGTATCTGCCGTTATGATCCCTCTGATCAAGGAAAATGATGGATACCATATCCTATTTGAAGTCCGTTCCAATAAACTCTCACAACAGCCTGGGGAGATCTGTTTCCCGGGCGGCCGGAGAGAACATGATGAAACATCCATGGAGACTTCAATCCGTGAAACTTGTGAAGAATTACTAATTTCTGAATCTAATATTAAATTATATGGGCCTTTAGATTACTTTTTATCTCCTGCTGGTCTGCGGATCGATCCTTATCTTGGGGAATTAGTAAATTATGATGGTCAGTATAGTAATGATGAAGTTTCTGAAATTTTCACTGTTCCATTAGCATTCTTTCAGAACACCCCACCGAAATGTTATTATAACAAAGTGACTATGTATCCAACAGATAACTTTCCATTTGATAAAGTACCTGGTGGAAAAGAGTACCCTTGGGCACGTGGGGAATATGAGGTTTTATTCTACGAATATGATGACCGTATCATATGGGGACTTACGGCGAAGATCTTGTATTATAATTTGAAAATGATCCAGTAATACAGATTTGTTTTGAATCTGTATTACTGGATCATTATTTTTTTATAAGTTTGTTTTACAAAACTTCCTCAACTGTTTATACGCCTCTTCTTCATCCGGTCCATTAATTAAAAATACCACTTCTGCACCCTGATTCGCATGTAACATCAAAACACTTACGATATTCTTTGCATTTGCACTATTTCCATTATAATACAATTTAATATCACTTTGAAACTTCTTCGTCATATTTACCAGCTGCATCGCTGGTCTTGCGTGAATTCCCACTGAAGCTTGCACTACAAAATCAAATTGCTTCATGACCGCCTCCTTCTGTCCCTTCACATGATGTCAAACGTTTTATCTCTTGTTCAATCTTCTTTGCAAATTGGAGTGATTGTCTGAATGCATAACTTTTGATCCTTACAGGATTTGATATTAACGAAATCTCAGCAATTTTCTTGCTTCCTGTGATCCAAAGTTTTACCTTCAGATAATTCACTGTTCCATCTTGTCTTTTTTCTGCTTTATGTTCCAATTCATCAATCGGCTGTTTTGGATCTACTTCAATCTCGCATTGTTCAATGTCTTCAATCGCATAAAATTCTGGGAGCACCGCCTCTTTTTTTACCATACGATTATTTGGCAGACAGATTTTTTGATTTTCTCTATCAATCAAAAGGAAATTACCAATCTTCTCTGTGATCTTAAATTCATCTGTCTGTGTTTCTTCATACTTTTCGCATAATGCTTTGATCTCAGATAAGTTCTTCTTTACAATAGTTTCTGCGAAATGATTACTTGCTTTCTTATAGCATTCCTTGCAAATATAACCATCTGCGTATCGAAATTTATTAAATACTCCTAAAGTTTTTTGACAAACATCACAAGTTCTCATTTTGCTTCCTCCGATCATTCTTGATATATATGCTTTAATGCATCATAGACTCTTAAATACTTCTGATATTTCTGTTCGTAAAGCTCTCTGTTATATTGTCTTGGGATAAATGTATTCTTAATACTTACTGTCTGCTCGATCAGATCATTCATAGATAGATTCTCATCCCCGGCTGCTGCCGCACAAAGCGCAATTCCATAACCTGCTCCAGCTCCACTTTCCAACTGTTCAACTTTCGTATTTAATACATCCGCAAGAATCTGCATCCAGACTTCATTCTTTGACCCGCCACCTGTTACTTTCAATCTTGCCAGCTCTTCCTTAGACACTCCCATCACACTGACTAGCTGCTTCACTGCAAATGCAATTCCTTCCATAACTGCAATAGTCATTTCTTTTCTTGTTGTGTCTGTTCCAATCCCTACAAAGGATCCTCTTAATTCAGGATCTTGATAGATTGTTTTGTCACCTACAAGATGAGGGTAAAACATTAATTCATTCTCTCCTAGATGTTTGAGATCAACGCCTGTAGTTTCTTCCATAAAATCATCTGCCTGTAACGTATTTTTCACCCACCAGGCAAGACTGCTTCCTGTTGATTGTACCACACCTTGTACCAAAATCAAAACATCCTTTCCATCCATGGAAAATAATATATTCTTTCCTTTAACTTCAAAGTTTATTTTCTTTTTTGGATACATTAAAACCCCAGATGTACCTAAAGAAAGTACTGGATATCCTTTTGCGAAACAACCTGTTGCGATGGCTGCCGCTGGGTTGTCTCCTGTTCCTGTTAGCACTTTTACATCTTGTTTGAAATGAAATTTTTCCTGCCACTGTTTTGTCACAGTTCCACAAACTTCGCATGTTCCTTTAATCTCTGGATAAATATCTCTCGGAAATTTAAATAATCGTCTTATTTCCTCTGACCATGTACCTGTTTTGAGATCACAAAGGGATGACGTTGATGCTTCACAATAGTCTGTTTGAATCTTTCCTGTTAAGCGATATGCGATATAATCTGGTCCAATCAGAAATTTATGAATCTTTGCAAAATTCTCTTCCTCATATTGAGAGAGCCAGAAAAGATTTGCTGCTGGACTTCCTGTGGAAATTATATTGGAGATATAAGAAACTTCATTGATCATTTGAATTTTTTCTCGAAGTTTTGGGATGAGATTCGCTGTTCTCGTATCATTCCACATCAGTGCTGGACGAATAGATTTTCCTTCTCTATCAACAAAAATCACTGTATGCATCTGTCCGGTTACACCAATTGCTTCGACTTTCTTTGAATCAATTGTTTCAAACAATTCAGCAAACGCTTCTTCCATCCCTTTAATCCATTTTTCCGGATCAATTTCCTTCCATCCAGACTTTGGCTCTTCAATTTTATATTCCCTACTGCTTTCTCCTGCTACCTTCGCATTTTCATCAATGCATGTTAGTTTGACAGAAGAAGTTCCTATATCAATTCCAATATAATACTTCATAAACTTACTCTCCAAATTTTAAGATTACTTTATAGGTATCTGGTCTTGATGCTGTTTTGATTGCTTCATCAAATTCCTGATAATCATAGATTTTCTCTGTTAAAACGGTTGGATCAAGAAGTCCTTTCCCTATCATCTGAACCGCCTCATGAAATGAAAGAACGGTTGGACTGACTGCTCCTGTGATCGTTTTTTGATAAGAATGGATAGCTCCCATATCTACTGGTACTTTCTCATTTGGATGAATAGAGCTAAACATGATCGTTGTTCCTGTTGGAGCTGTCATCTCAACTGCCTGACCTGCAATCACAGGAATTGCTGTTGTATTGAATACAAAATTCGCCCCCCTGCCGCCAGTCAATGCTTTAACTGCTTCAACAGCATCTCCTGCCATTGGATCGATCACATCACTGCATCCAAGAGATAATGCTTTTTCTCTTCTTTCTGCTAATGGCTCACTCAGGATAACTCTTGCACCTCTCTGTCTTAATAACATGACATGTAACAATCCCATAGTTCCACCGCCGATCACTACAACATCATCTCCAAATTTAATATCTGTGCGGTTAATACTGTTGATCACACATGCTACTGGCTCTGTAAATGCCATTTTTTCAAATGGTGTATCTTTGGCATATACAAACAGATCATCTGCTTTTGCAACGACAAATTCACCAAATCCACCGTACCCTGACAATCCTTCTGGATTATGAAAGATATGACTATGGGCATGATGTTCACAGATATTTTCATCTCCATGTTTGCAATAATAACATTCTTTACAATCATCAATGATATATGGAACAACTTTATCACCTTTTTTGAAATGTGCTTTATTAACTGCTGCTCCAATTTCTTCGATCACTCCACCATATTCATGTCCACCGATTCTTGGATAACTGTAATTACAATCTCCATTAAAATCTCTGACATCATTTGTACAGATTCCAGATGCTTTGACACGAATCAATACTTCATCATCTTTGATCTGTGGTTTATCGATTTCTTTAATTGAAAAATCTTTTGGCTGATTTAAAATAATTGCTTTCATAGCTCTCCCACACTTTCTTTTTTAGTATCGAAGGGAAGCAAATGCTTCCCTTCTCGTAATTTCTAATATGCTAAGATTCCTGTGATACCACCAACGATACCGATCACTACGATCAGTCCAATGATCTTTAAGGAAGACCAACGTTTTTTGTTCATCAGATAGTAAACTAATAATGTTACCGCTAATGGTAAAATACTTGGACAAACCTGATCTAAGAAGTTTGTCTGAATGCTGTAAGTTGTTGTAGAACTTACGATCTTTAATCCACATACAGCTTTTACATAGTTAACAATCAGACCACCCATTACCATACAACCCATGATAGAGGCACCTTTGATCAGTTTATTTAGGATTCCTTTTTCAAGGAAGTCCATGATCGCTTCACTTCCGGCTTTGTAACCAAACATGAAGTTCCAGTAACTTAATGCGTATGCTGCTACTACGATGACAACTGCATAGATCACAGCTCCCCATACATTTCCACTTCCGGAACGTGTTAAATCGATACATACTGCTAATAAGATAGGGATAACTACACCCTGCCAGATCGTATCACCCATACCAGCTAAAGGTCCCATTAAAGAGGTCTTTAAGTTTGTAATAAATTCACCTGGTATATTCTCGCCCATCGCTTTTTGCTCTTCCAATGCGACTGCCATACCTAAGATACAAGACCCAAATTCGATATGTACGTTAAAGAATTCAATCTCACGTTTCATAACCTCTTTACGTTTTGAAGGGTCATCTTTATATAAGAAACCAATGATCGCTGAGAACATATGGGCAACAACCTGTCCCATCATTCTCTCATAGTTGTAACATGTCTGTGGAAATGTCTCCCAGATCAGCCAGGCTTTGATCAGGGCGGCCTTCGGGATTAAACTTTTCTTTTTATTGTTTTCCATCTTAATCGTCCTCCTCATCATCTTCATCATCATAATCTGTGCCTGCTGTCGCTGGCTGTACTGCTGAAGTTACCTGTACGTATACAACTGCTACTAATAATGCAATGATACCTAATGTTAATAATGGTAACTTAGAATATACTGCTAATAAGAATCCGATAAATAAGAATACTTTGGATTCTCCTTTAAAGATATACTGTAATGTGATCGCAATTCCTAATGCAGGCATTAATCCACCGATGATCTGGAATACTGTTAAGACTTTACCACTTAACATCGCTAAGATTCCCTGAATATAGCTAGATCCAAAATATGCTGCCAAGGCACAAGGAATCGCTGTCATACAGAAGCATAAGATCTGTGGAAGCAATACGTTTGCAATCCAGATTTTGTTATATTTTTCTTCTTCAATGTATTTATCTGCCATATGTACGAAGAAGCAGTCAAATGTCATACGTCCTGCCCACACGATCGTTCCTAAGATACCGATCGGTACTGCAAGTGCTAAAGCTGTATCTGTATCAAGTCCACCAACGATCGCATATGCTGTACCTAATACCCCTGCAAGCCCCATATCTGCCGGCATACTTCCTCCAGCTGACATAAATCCTAAATAAACCAAGTTGATCGTTGCTCCGATCACTGCACCCTGTACTGGATGTCCAAGGATCAAACCTGTGATTGCTCCACATACCAATGGTCTTTGTAAAGACCAAAGTCCTACGAAAGGCAAGTTACCAACTGCAAGCCAGTAAACGACTCCGCATAACACTGCCTGTAAAATCGTCATTTCCATATTTTTTTCCTCCTTTGAATCACATTACTCATTTAAATATCCATCAACTTCAATTACCTGCTGTTCTGGTACTAACTGATAATACACATGAACACCCTTGGTCCTTAAATTTTTGATCGATGTAATTTCATCTGGAGAACACGCTACATTTTTGATAAATGGAGTTCTTTCTCCACGAAGTCCCATACCACCAAGATTTACATCACTAAGTTCTAATCCCATATCTGCCATTCTGTCATAAGTAATTGGTGTTTTTGTGAGGATCATAACTCTTTCATTTGGATCTTTGGAATCTCTCTGTAAGATGTCTGCCCCTTTTTCTGTTCCGTATACATTAACCTTTACTCCGTTTGGAGCTAATGCTTTGATAACACGTTTATTAAATTTATCTGCTGCAACTTCATCATCTACTACAATGATTCTGTTTACATTTAAACTTGGAGTCCATACAGAAACAACTTCTCCATGAATCAACCTGTCATCAACTCTTGCTAATACAATGTTCTTCATTCTTCTTCCTCCTCATCATCAAATAAATCATTTACATATTTTACTGTGTCTGGCGCAGCTTCCATAATTCCTCTGCAGATTTCTTCAGCACTCTTGTCTGCATATCTTCCCATCATAACTTCAACTGCCAGCGGAATATTAATTCCTGTAATATGATGGAACTCATGATCTCTCATTAATGAAACAACTGCATTAAACGGACTTCCATGGAAAAGATCTGTTAAGAAAAGGATTTCTTCTCCTTCTGGTGTATCATTTACTTCCCTTTCTAATTGTTCTGTTAATGTTGCAACTGTCTGTTCTGGAAATAATCCATATGCTACAAGATTTTCCTGCTCTCCTACCAGCATCTGCACACTGTCAACAAGTCCTTTGGAATAGCTTCCATGCGATACTGCGATTACTTTCATCACGTTTCCTCCTTTATATGTTGTTTTTCTTTTTGACCTTTTTTGTTCGGCTATCTTTGATGTGACTAAAGTATAGCATGTGATCCGTGTATTTTTTCATAAACATTTGCATGATACTTTGCGCAGACTGCACAAATGAATTGCATGATATATTACGCAATTTATTGTGCACTTTTTATTTTTGACTGCATCATTTCTGCGTAATACTTTGCGTAAACTTCATGCAATCTATTTCGGTATTGTTGCACCATGGTTTGCGCAATAAATGAAATTCGTTGAAAAACATTTCTGTATATAATGAAGACAAGCTTGGTAGCTACAGCTTATCTATGAATTGTAAAATGTATTGTCTTTATAGAATAGGAGGAAGCAGTTTCATCTATATAATAGAAACTGCGATGATAAAAATGAAAATAGTAAATGGTTTTGATCTTATGAAATATGCGCAGGATCATCATTATATGCTTCCTGCATTTAATACAACAAACCTTGAAATGACATATGCCATCGCAAAGGGATTAAATAAAGCGAAACTTCCTGGTTATATTCAGATTTCTTCTAATAACTTAAGATTATCTGATCCTGAAGCTATCGTATATTTAACAAAGAAGGCACTTGCTGACAGCGATGTTCCGATTGGTCTTCACTTAGATCATGGAAAATCATATGAAGATATAAAAGCTTGTGTAAATGCTGGATTTACTTCTATTATGATCGATGCTTCTCATCTTCCATTTGAAGAAAATATCGAAGAGGTAAAAAGAGCTGTAGAATACTGTCACTTCTATAATGTACCTGTAGAAGCTGAACTTGGATGCTTACAGGGAAAAGAAGAAGATATCGTAAATGAAGCAGATGCAAAAACAGATCCGGATATGGTTGCTGACTTCGTTTCACAAACAGGTTGTGACTTATTAGCTGTTGCAGTTGGAAATGTTCACGGACTTGATATTGAACCTAAAGTAGATCTTCCATTATTAGAGCAGATTTCAAAAATCTCTCCAGTTCCACTTGTCATGCATGGTG
This sequence comes from uncultured bacterium, assembly GCA_905215045.1. The sequence continues at coordinate 15,072 of CAJMOO010000040.1, forward strand.
GATCAGGAATTCCTTTTGATATCATTCAGAAGGCAAGAGAATTTAACTTATTGAAAGTAAATTATGGTTCTGATCTTAGAAAAGCATTTGTTTCTACATTTGGCCAAGCTTATGAAGCAAATCATAATGCATGTAGCGTTATCGAATTAAGTATTGAAGCTGTTGAAAATGTAAGTGAAAAAGCTGCCGAATTAGTTACGATCATTAATTCTTAATTATTATTATCCATAAATTTTTAACTTATTTCACTTATATAATCCTTAACTCAAAAAAGAGGTTCTATCCTTATTGCTGCGGATAGAGCCTCTTTTTACTATATTTTCTTTTTATTGATTTAATCCACTTTCCAATGCTTCTTTCATCAGTGCAATGAATTTATCATACGATGGATCTTCTACTAATTTCTCGACCAATGTCTTATCTGCAAAAATCTTAGAAATATAATCCCATAACTGAAATGCCTGTGTATTATTCTTACCAATATGCATCAGCATGATAAGATTCACCTGATTATCCTCTTCATCCCATACGATAGGCTGCTTTGAAACACATACCGATACAAATGTATCCGAAGAGACTGCATACATTGGATGTGGTACTGCGATCTGTTTACTGAAGTAAGTACTTCCAATCTCTTCTCTCTGCTGTACTTGCGAATGAAGATCTTCGATCTCAAAATATTTTGTTGCTCTATCACACAAACCTTGAAGTACTTCCTTCTTTGTTGAAGATTTTACCTGATAGAATAATTCTGGGTAAAAAATACTTGCAATATCTTCAATATCTTTAAATCCATCTAAGTTTAATTTGATATTTGCATAATCGTGCTGGTTTGGGAATGCATTTACATACATTGCAAGTCCTTTTTCAAAGAATTCATCCTTCTCTGTTGTCAGAAAAATATCATATTCATCCAGCATATCTTCTGTTACATCCATTGGATTGCAAAAATCTACTGTAGATACTCTGTCCGAAAACCACCTGATCAATGATTGTTTTAATAATAATGTCATACTATTCTTCAATGATGAGATCACAAGAATCTTAATCTTTCCAACACTTGAATTAAGTTCCATCAGGCTACTGTAAAAATGTACTGCTAATAAAGCTGTTTCATCATCGCTAACTTTCTTTCCATATTTTTGTGATAAAAGAAAAGCGAAATATG
>CAJMOO010000041.1 GCA_905215045.1 uncultured bacterium
ATATGATTAATAAAATTGATGCTATAATAAAAATTACAGTTAATGCTGTTTTCACAATATGCCTCCTAATATATTTCCATTCACTGAGGTTTATTCTAACATAGACATATCAAACTTGCAAGGAAAACAGCAACACTTTCGATAGTTTTTACATTTTTATCCTTTTAAAAACCATATTTTTTGCAGCTTCCAAGCTCTTCTTCGATACGTAATAAGCGGTTGTATTTCGAAGTACGATCAGATCTACATGGTGCTCCTGTCTTGATCAGACCTGCATTCGTTGCGACTGCAATATCTGCGATCGTTGTGTCTTCGCTTTCTCCTGATCTGTGGGAAATAATTGTTTTGTAGCCTGATTTTGCAGCGGTTTCGATGGCATCTAAGGTCTCTGTCAATGTTCCGATCTGATTTGGCTTGATCAGAATACTGTTTGCGATATCTTCTTCGATTCCTTCTTTTAAACGCATAACATTTGTTACAAACAAATCGTCTCCGACTAATAGGATTTTTTCTCCAAGACGGTAAGTTAATACCTTCCAACCCGGCATATCTTCTTCATTTAAGCCGTCTTCAATCGAAAAGATCGGGTATTGTTCCACTAATCTCTCGTAATACTGAACCATTTCTTCGGAATTTCGTTTCACTTCTTTTCCGGCCATCTGGCTTTCTCCTGCAAAATGATAAATTTCCTCATCTTCATCATAGATTTCTGAGGCTGCACAGTCCATAGCAATCGCAATTTCTTCTTTGGTCTTGTATCCTGCCATCTCAATTGCACGAACAAGAAGATCTAATGCCTGTTCGGAACTCTCAAGATTCGGTGCAAAGCCCCCTTCATCTCCAACCCCTGTATTTAAATGATCTCCTTTTAGAATATCTTTTAATGTATGATACACGTCAGTTCCCATCATCAACGCGTCTTTAAAGGAATCTGCCCCGACTGGTGCGATCATAAATTCCTGAAAATCAACGGTGTTATCTGCGTGTTTTCCTCCATTTAATATGTTCATCATTGGTATTGGAAGTCTGGATGCAAAACTGCCTCCAAGATATTGATATAACGGTAGACTTAACCCGCTGGCTGCTGCCTTGGCGGTTGCAAGAGATGCTCCAAGGATTGCATTTGCTCCAAATCTTTCTTTGTTTGGTGTGCCGTCTGCTTCTAACATAATCTGGTCAATTTCAATCTGATTGAGTGCATTTTTGCCGATCAGACGGTCTGCAATCTTGTGATTGACATGGTTCACTGCCGTTTCAACTCCTAATCCGCGGTATCTTTTTTCGCGGTCTCTCAGCTCCAACGCTTCGTATTTTCCTGTGGACGCACCAGAAGGGACAATCGTTCTTCCTAAGGCTCCATTTTCTAAAAGTACATCGACTTCTACCGTTGGATTTCCTCTGGAATCTAAGACTTCCCTTCCGATGACATTTTCAATGCATAAACGATTTTTCAATTTTTGTCACATCCTTCTTTCTGAAAATAATAGTGGTATTATTTCCTTGTCAGGATGTTTTTATACATATGATCCCTGAATGAATTTATCTTACATACTCAAAGTAAAATTTCAGATTCTTTATATCTTTATTGAAAACATCTGCAAATTCTCGTTTCTGGTCCTTATTCTGAATTTCTCCATACTCAATTCCATAAGTATATCCTTCATAATATCCGATATAGTCCATCGACGGAATCTTTTTTGACATTTCATCTTCTGGTATCATTCCTTTGATACGATGAATCGCAAAGATCGTCATCTTTACACCATGCTTTTTAGAAGTAAACATAGCATACTTTTCACGTTTTGCATTATTTTTGATCTTTTGCAGTTTTACTGTTTGATTTCCGTATGTAACACTGGAAACATCCTTAATATTTACCATATTTTTAAAACCGAGAGTCTTAAATCCCAGATGCTTTTTATCTCCCCAGCTTTCATTCACATCATCCAAGAAACGGCTGTCAATCTTGCTTCCATCTGTAAATGTTACAGTCACTCGTTGCGATTTCTCATATTTCTGCCATTCTGCTTCTGAAAAATGTTCTCTGCCTTGTTTTGTTACATAACTATGTACGGTTAAGGATAACGGTGTAATTTCAATATCTTTCCACCGACACTTGGAATCCATCACTTTAATATTTTTATTGACAGTAATCTTTTTCGTTTCTGCTTTGGTTGTGAATTTCCATTTTAATTTCCAGTTTCCTTTCGCAACTGTCACAAATTTTCCTTTCTGGTTGCGATAACCAATGTCACTTAATTTTAACTGTACCGTCTTTCCATTGATATTTACACTTTCCCCGTCCTTATTAATCCCACTAACCAGCATCGTATATTTTACTGTTTTTCCATTAACCGCTGCTTGTTTTGGACCATCCATGGTATAGCTGTATCCATTTTTCCCACCTACTTGCAGTTTTTTTCCTTTAAATCCTAATTCCCTTGTTGTTTTTGGCACATTTTTTGCTGTAAATACCACATAAAAACGAGAAGTATCACCAATTGTCTGAGAAATATTTAATGTAACTCCCTGATCAGAAGATTTCGCATCTGATGTTGTTACCATTGTATGTGCACGTTGTTCTTCGCTGCTTTTGTTACACCTGTTTTGAATCTCTGCTTTTTAATGCTTGCTTTTTCCTCTCCTATTTTCTTCATTGTCATCTGATAGATTCGTTTCTTTTCTAACTGTGATAATGCTTCCTGATCTGGACTTTTCATATCATCGATCAGCTCATATAAAGTCTGGTATTCTGCATTTGATACAGCGGTCTCTTCTATATCCTGTGTACTGTAGCCTGATAATATTGACTGACAGATTGTTTTGACTGAAGCACCATATTGATCGATGGCCAGTTCGATTCCATAAGCTGTGTTGGTTTTTAAAAGCTTCAGCATGCGCTCTTCCTCCATCATCCTTCCACCTCTTTTTCCTTTGTTTTTGAAAGATCTTTCACTTACCTATTGGCTGGGTGAGTTGAAAACCCCTCACTTTTTTTGATATTTTTTCATTAACTTTTATTTCTGATAAAAATTATACATCCTATTGACTTATCATTTTAACAGATGTAGTATTCTTTTTGACATAATAATTATATTTACATAATCACAGGGGTAGGTGAACAAACTTGAAATCTGAAACACATTATAAGTATTTAATCATCAGCATTCTTTGTTGGGTTCTATTTATTGCTATTATTTTCCCAACACTTCATTCTCCTCTTGAAAGAGGAATCCAAGCAGTGCTTTTTGTATTTTTTGCATACCAGGGTGGGAAAAATTTTCAGAAATTCAGAAAGCATCATGCTGATTAATTTTTAGAAAAAATGCTGTTGTAACATATGGTAAAGATCGAATAGACATTCTTCTCCGTGTTACAACAGCATTTTTCTTTTACTTATATAATATTCATATTTTACATGTCACTGATATCGATCAAATATATTTCTTTTCCATGTTGAACAAGCATCTTCTTCTCTTTTCCTGCCAGATACATTTGGGTATCATCTCTAAATTTCTTTGGTAGTGTGAATTTCTTATATGTCTTATGTCTTAAATTGCATAAATAATCATTTCCTTGCTCATCATCAAACAAAACATAATCTCCTGCATCATCAATAATATGTACCGTTTTGACATCTGGAATATCAATGGATGTTTCATATGCCAGATGTTTTAAATGTAACTTTCCTTTCTTTTCTTTGTATACATACCATTCGTTGTTTGAATATTGTTCTTTTTGGGAACGATCATCCCATTGTTTTGTTATTTTGGCTGTTTTTAATTCAATCTTGTTCCAGACATTATATTCAGAATTTTTTGTCATGATCGGATCTCCCATTGCTACAATCTGGTCTTTTCCAATAAAACAGATTTCCTCATTATGTGCATATCCATTGATTCCTGGCTGTTTGATCTCTCTTTTTGTTTTCAGATTCAATGCAGTCCAATATCCTTCACTTCTGTAATTTAACAAAATCCATTCCCCATCTGGCGACATCTCCATATTACAGATTTTTGTGTCATCTGTGATCTTTGTTACTTCCCCTGTCTTGAGATTTAATTTTGCAATACATTCTTTTTGTACGATATCATCTTTCTTGTTTACATGATATAAAGAAACATAAATCATATCTTTGTTCCATACTTTCCAGAAAACATCACTGATATTTCCTTTCATATTGTATACATAAATTTCTCCACGAATCACAGCGTATTGAAATGAAAATTTCCTTCCATTATAAATTCCATGGAACCATTTTTTCTCTGGTTTTAATTCTTTTAAATGATTTCCTTCGATTGTATACACTTTGTCTGTCACTTCGATATCGTATTTTCCTTCGTAATGATACTGACAGATAAAGCTTTGATTATGTCCTTGTTTGATTTCCATGTTATCTTTTAGCATAACCTTTTGATTTTTCTTATGATCGCTGACATCTTTGGTTTCTGTCACTTTATGTATGGTCTGTCGCATAAATGTCTTTTGAATCCATTGTCGAAATGTCTTGGATGTCGCTGCTGCCACGGTAACACTTATTCCTAAAGTCAGAAAACAGATCAATGTGATCGTTGCTGCTTTAACCATTGGAGTCATTTGCTTAAATTGTTGTTTATGATTTTGACCCTTTCTCTTTTGCATATCTTCCAATGTTTCCACCAAATATTTGTCATCCACTGCATCGATTGCCTGAAATAATGTTTTTCCCTCATCCTTATTGCATTTCATATCTCAAATCCCTCCTTCTTTAGATATTCTTTTAGCTCTTTTCTGATTCTTAACAGTTTCACTGACATATTCTTTGGAGTTGTTTTATAATCCCGTGCCATTTCTGTGACTGATTGCAAAAACCAATATCTTCTTAGAAATAAAATTCTTTTTTCTTTTGGCAGTTCATCAATGAACTTTGCAATGATCCATTTTAACTCTCGTAATTCAATCTGACTTTCTACATTTTGTCCTTTGCTGATGCATTCTTCTAATTCTTCCAGTGAAAGATCATACTGGCTGTTTCTCTTTTTTGCATGATGATATTCATAGCGTTTGAGTGATAGATTTTTTATGATCCTGCAGATATACGCTTTGAATGGATTCGGTTTCTTGGGCGGTATCTTATTCCACAAGGTAAGCCATGTATCACTGACACATTCCTCACTGTCTCTCATATCGTTTAAGATTCCCATGGAAATGCTTGTACATAATCGTCCGTATTTTTTATCTGTTTCGTGAATTGCTCTTTCTTCACGATTTGTATATAGATCTATGATCTTTTGATCTTCCATATCCTTGCCCTTCCTTTGTTTATTTTTTGATGATCATCTAGTTATATATACGGAATTATTATATAATACTACAAGAAATTTTAATTTTGTAGTTGGCCAACTGTAGATTTCGAGTATATGATAAAAAATAAATAAACGATCGGAAGAACAGCTAGAGAATTTTCCTCACGTTTTTTACAGATCGCTGATCCGCCGATCGTTTATTTATTTTTTATCATATACCAGAAGTCTAAAGTGTGGACAATTACAAGATTGAAAAATTTAAGTGGGTGTGTATGTTGAGTGTTATCGTTTTTCAATTTTTGTAGTGACAGACAGTGTTTATTATAAATACCAATACAGTAAAACACACACCTACCAGTGGTTTCAATAATTTCAGTTCATCAAACTACTCGACAAATCGGTGCTGTAGAAGTCCTTTTACCTTCTGTTAACGAATACAAAAATTATTAACTAGTACCGTATAACATACACGCTGTATAGTGGTTTGAATCACGTAAATTATTTGAATATTATAAAAAGAGATCATGTGTCGGCAACCGTACGGACACGTCTGCACTTAGCGAGTGGATGGTCGTTAGACCATTCAGGAGCTTAGTACAGCTACGTGGGAGTCCGAACGCAAGTGGGTTGCAGACACATGATCTCTTTTTATAATATTCCACCAATAATTTCCGTCTTCAAACTAAAATTTACTATTCAACTTTTACTTTACATATTTTCTTAAAACAAGCAATTCCATATTTGATAAAATTTTTCATACCATCCTGCTTTAATTTTGCCACATAATCCTTCTCTTCAATCTGTTTCAATGCTTTTTCACATGCTACATCCAGATCTCCATCTTCGGCATACTTTATCTCAATTACAATTCCAGTTCTATTGGTCGGAACCTCTACCAATATATCACTGTAGCCAATTCCCGACTCTGCATTTGACTTAATCAGCCAATTTGATTTATATCCCAAAAGTCCAAGCAAAATACCATGATAAAAATTTTCTTTCTTTTCTTTTGCAACCGCTGTGTCACGTATACTAATCGTATTCCATAGATAATCTCCAAAAATCTGTTCTATTTTTTCATTTTCAGGATCTTTATCTACAAATGCACTGCAAAACTCTTCCAGTGTCTTTCCATCATTTCTTGACACGTCTAAAAACCACTCTCTGATTTTCTTTACAAAAAGATTTCTAACCTCTTTATTTGGAATTACCAAACGGTATTTCCCACTTTCCGTATGTCCATTATGCGTTAAATATCCTGTCGTAAAAAGCACACTCCATAAATTTTCTATGTTTTTATCAAGCTCATCATACTGATCATTTAAGATTGATAAAACCTCAAAATTGTTAAGACCTGTAAAGATGCTTTCCTTAGAAATTCGCATACAACCTGTCAAAACAGCAAATTGTAAACTATCATTTGTCTTTAATGCCATTCCAAAAAGACCTCTGATCAGTGACACCATCTCTCTGTAATAACCATTCTGAAAAGCCTTATCCAGTGGAACATCATACTCATCAATAAGAATGATTGCCTTTTTCCCAAAATGTTTATACAATAATTGTGATAAAACCTGAAGACTTGATATCAGCATTTTTAATTCAAATACAATTTTTATACTTTATACTTTAATGAAATATCCAAAAATGCATTCACCTGCTCAGCAGTCTTTCTCTCTCCAAAGCATGTATGTCCTGTATCCAGCCCTTTGATCTGTTTCATTTCTTTTTCATTTAATTCAAAATCAAAGATATCCAGATTTTCTTTCATTCTGACTGGATTTGCAGATTTTACAACTGGTACGATTCCTCTCTGGATCATCCATTTCGGCAATAAATTTATTTATGATTATTAACTCTCGCCTGAATTTCGTCAAGCGGTAATTTCTGCGGACATACGCTTTTACATGAAAGTGACTGCCCACAATAGTTAAAGAATTTCTTTTGATACTCTTCTTTCATTTCTTTCTTATGTTCATCTCTCGTATTCTGCTCAATCGCACGATATGCTTCTACCATCGCTGATGCTCCCGAAAATTGCTCTCCAGAAAGGAAATTCGGGCATACTTCCAGACAACATCCACATTGCAGACACTGACCTGCTTTATATTGCAGATCACGGTTCCATGTATAATCTGACTGATTTTTCTCCATCAGCCATAATTTCATTTCCTTCATTGTCTCAAATATCATACTCCTGTCAACCATAAGATCTTTGATAACCGGAAATTTATGAAATGGTTCCAGATGAATCTTTCCACGTTTTGCAGCTTTTCTCAAAAATACGCTACAGGCAAGTGACGGATATCCATTAATAAGCATTGCGCATGCTCCACACTTTTTCTCAAGACAGCCGCATTCCCATGCAATCCTATCTGTCTTTGCCTCATTTTTATTGACTTCTGTTAACCAGTCAGCGATTGTTAAATTCCCATCTCCTTCATAGTTGAATGTTTGAACATATGATTTCTCGTCAGAAGACTTCTGTCTTTTTACTGATATTTCAATCGTCATCTGATTCACCTGCTTTCTCGAAGTATATCTCAATCTCTCCATTTACCAATTGTGCGATCGTCTGTTTTTGATATTCTTCGTATTCTGATGGATAATCACTTCTTTGATGTGCTCCACGACTTTCTTTTCTTGCTTTTGCACATAAAATCATTGCTTTTCCTAAGATACAGCGTTCTCTCAATGACACATTTTCTGACTTGGTTGCTGTCATATCATATGTATTCTTAGTTTCTTCCAGCAATCTGTCCAATTTCTCTCGTGCATCATTTAATATTTCTTTATTGCGGATAATTCCTAATCCTTTTTTCAGAATATCTTGAAGTTTTTGGAGATTTTCTATATAACTTCCTTCCACTGATTGTTTCTCATTATTGTTTGTGTTTGTGATCTCAGGGAGTTCTGTAATTTCTTTATCTTCCATTGCAGATTTTGCCGCGATTCGTCCTCCATACAATGCCCCAAGTAATGAATTTCCACCTAATCGATTTGCTCCATGATACTGGCAAGCACATTCTCCTGCTGCGTATAGATTTCTCATCGATGTACGATGCTTGGCATCCACCCATATACCACCCATAAAATAGTGAATTCCTGGCATCACTGGAATTGGTTTCTTTCTTGGATCAATTCCTAGAAAATTCTGACAATCTTCCATCACACCTTTTAATTTGGCACCTGCTGTTTTTTGATCCAGATGACTCATATCAAGATAAATCTGTTTTCCTTTCTGCATTAACATCCATTCTTCTTTTGCGATCACATCTCTTGTCATAAGATTTCCAAGTTTCGGGTATTTTTCTTCCATAAAATAAAATGGTTTTCCATCTTCTAATACATATAATCTTCCACCTTCCCCACGAACCGCTTCTGTGATCAGCATATTTTTTGCGTGAAGTTTTGCTGTCGTTGGATGGTATTGAATAAACTCTCCATTGGAAAATTTAACTCCTAAAGCAAAGAGATTGGCTGTCACTGCACCAGTATTCCTTACAGAACCGGTTGCATTGCCAAACATCCCATTTAGACCGCCTGATGCTACTACAACTTTCCCGTATAATATCTTTTCCTGCCGTGTAACTTTATGGGTCAAAATACATCCATATGCCTGTTTCTCATCACATAATAATTTCAAAAACTCCCAGCCAGTCAAGCGTTCGATCAACCCTTCTGCCTCATATCTTCGTACCTGGTCGATCAGAACATACATCAACTGTTTTCCCGTATTGGATGCCGCAAAAAAAGTCCTTTTTACCGACTGTCCGCCAAATGCCCTGACATCTGGTTTCTTATCTTCATTCAGTGTAAATGCCATTCCTGCTTCAAATAAATCTTTTATGATCTTTGGAGCTTCTTTTGTCATTTGATGCACCGCTTTGGAATCTGCAATATATCTTCCCGCTTTCATTGTTTCTTCTGCGTGAAGTTCCGGGGAATCTTCTTGTGTATCAACTGCTGCATTGATCCCGCCTTCCGCCATGACTGATTGTGCACGTTCCGACGGCATATCTGATACCAGAATTGATTTTGTTCCATTTTTTGCAAATTCAAGTGCCGCACTTAATCCTGCTGCCCCTGACCCTATAATAATCATTGTTTCTTTCATTTTTCTCACATCTGCCATTGTATATAATATGCAACTACTGCGATCGTAAAAAATATCATCATAATCGACAGTACCAGCATCCAGTCAACAGTTCTTTCTTTAAATTTGATCGTTCCTTTGGCGATCAGCATTGATCTTATACTTACCATAAGATGAATAAAAATCGATAAGATCAACAAAACCTGTGCCGCCAGCCTGCCCATGGTAAATTCCTGCAAGAAAAATTTACCATTTACACTTGTAGTATATGCTGTGATATGTAAAGTAAGCAACAGCAAGATCGCAATCCCTGAAATTCTCTTTATCCAAAATGCTGCATTTTCTTTGAAAAACCATTGTCCTGTTTTCTTTGCCGTTTTGAATGATGGAATCGTAGAGATGATTCCCAAAATTCCATGCAAAATCACAGTTCCAAATAAAATCCATGAAAGAGGCTTTAAAGATATCTTACTGATTCCAAGTAACATCAGACTTCCCATCAGCGCATGGAATAAAAATAACAGGATGATCACTCTTGCCAGTAAATTATTCCATTTTCTCACTTCTTCTCCTCCTTCATCAAAAACAAGTCAAAATGTCCAGCATGTACCAATGACAGCATCATCGTTTCACTGCATTGCTTGATGAATATTTTATAGCCTTGTTTTTTAAGATTATCAGCTACATTCTGCACTGCTTTCTGATATGTCTTATTTTCCTTGTTGGATAATAAGATGATATTCTGTTTTTTTGAAAACTTTGTTTTACTCTTTAACAGATGATAGGTGCTGTTTTTGGTTGTAATTGATACTTCCTTATACTCTTTTCCTGATAAGGCAATATCATCTTTTGTATAATTCCAGTCGGAAACTGTCTCATTTCCTTTATCCTTGCTGTTTTGCTTTGATCTTTTAGTTGCTCCGCTGATCGCATCCATTACAGAAAAATTTGGATTGTAACTGATATTATAGAATAACATAGAAATTCCTGTAACAATTACCACAAGACCTGCTGCCACAAATAGCATGTGCTTCATTTTTTCTTTCATAAATTATTGCTCCCTTTATTATAAAAGATCAGAAATCAAATGTTAACGGATCAAAACTTGTCCTGTGATTTTCATTCATACGATTTAACTCTTCCATATCTTCTTTCATAATCTCAAAGTCAAAAACATCCATATTCTGCTGTAATCTCTGCTTATTTTTGGATTTGGGAATTGGAATGATTTCTTGTTCTATATTCCATCTTAATAATAATTGAGCCGTTGTTTTCTTATATTTTTCTGCAATCTGCTCTATTTTTTTATTTTCAAGATTTCCTCTTAATAAAGGTCCCCATGCCATGATCTGTATATCATTTTCTTTACAGAAACTAATCAGGAAGATATCTTCTCTTGGAATTTTATTTTCTTTTAAGGCATCTCCTAATGACTGTTCATTTTTGTACATCTGAGCGGTGTCATATAGACGGTATCCACTTTGATAGGCATATTTAACTGCATCGTTCATTTCTTTTCCAGCTTCCATTTTATAGACACCTAAGCCGATTTCTGGAATTTGTATTTCATTATTTAGTTTAAACATTGTTGTCTTGCTCCCTTCTGTAACATGAAATGTGCTTTTCTTCAAAGTTATTATCGCTTATTTTGTGACTTTCTTCAAGATTTTGAATTTCTTTCTCCATATATTCTATAAACTTCCAGCTTGCCGGAGTCAGTTTTGTTCTATCTTTGATTGCATTTCCGATTTCATGGGTATTAACAATACTGCTTGTTGTCACTGGATTTATCGTAATACAGCTTTTCAGTTAATACAAAATAGTATGAATTCTCTTGATAAGTCACCTATTTCGAGACAAAATATCTTTACAATTTCAAAAAATCATTCAAAATAAGGAGATCCTAATGAATTTATTACTTACACTTGTTCTATTTTCACAAGAATATAAAGAAAATAATAGCAGCAGAAACAAAACTCCCTTTTTGCTTCTGCTGCTATTATAAAAATGATGATGTCCTATCAAACATCTTTCTCTAATTCATGAATGATCTGCTCTGTATCTAATGGTTTTGTATAATAGTATCCTTGTACAAGATCAACACCCCATTGTTTTAACAGATCAATCTCTTTCTGAGTTTCCACTCCTTCTGCTACAACTTTATGTCCAAGATTCTGCATGACTGCAACAATATTTTTGTATAATAGAGCAACTTGGTCATCGTAGCAGATTCCTTTTAACAAAGAGCGGTCCAGTTTGATCGTTGAAAATGGTAGTTTTAGTACCGTATTTAGATTCGCATATCCAGATCCAAAATCATCTAGGCAGATCTGAATTCCTGACTTTTTGAAATCTGCGATCGTCTGATACAATGCTTCACTATACTCTGTCGCAACAGTTTCTGTAATCTCAAATTGAAAATACGAAAACGGTATGTCAAACTCTTCGATCGTACGGAGTAGTTTTTTGCTATATCCTGATTTTAATAATTCCAATGGAGACAGATTATACTTTATACTTTCAATCTTGTCCATGATCTGTGGATGCTCTTTTATGAACTTACAAACCTTTCGGAATTGAAGATACCCAAGCTTTGCAATCTGTCCATGTTTCTCTGCAATTCCGATAAAAACTTCTGGTGAGATCATCCCAAGTGACGGATGTCTCAATCGGCTTAATGCTTCCATTGTACGATATCTTTTTTCTTTTAGATCATACAGTGGCTGATAATATACTTCAAAAAGATCCTCTTCGATCGCTGTCGCCATATATTTTTTAACTTCCTGTTCATAAAGAAATCCTTCTTTTGTATGTTGATCATTCTGAATCAGTATCGTTCTGTCTGATTTAGGTTTTAACTGTACCAGATATTCTAGATAATCAATCAATAAATCCATCTCTTTCATTTCTTGAACGTTGATGATACCACATATCGCAGCGGAAAAATTAATCCGTTCCCCTTTTACTTTAAAAGGCCGTTCAAATAGTTGCATGATCACATCTTTATTCCTTTCATAATCCATCAATGACGATGTGAACACAAAAAAACGATTTCCATGGATTCTGAAAACATGATTTGCTTCATTGATCTTGTGAAGGTATTCAGCAATCTGGATCAGCAATTCATCTCCTGTTGTAGCTCCATATAACTTATTAACTTGTTTTAGTTTCCACAGATCGATCATAAGCAGATGCAACTCTCTCTTTCTCTTGATCTGCTCTGGAAACCATCGCCTGAAATAACCTTTAGAATACGATCTGGTCAGGCTGTCTATATATAACTGTGGATTATAAAGTACCCAAAACAAGATCGTAATCCCTAAGGATAACCCAAATCCTGTCACTAACAAAGATTGAAATTTCATCTGTACCGTAACACAGATCAAGGCAACTCCAAGGAATTCCTTAATCGCTCGAAGTTCATTCTTCTGATATTCTTCTTGATTGATAAAACAATTTATAATGACAACAGCTATACAGATCAATGTAAAAATATATGTTACCAAATATGCTTTTCCATGAACATACTGCCCCTGTGCATTGCAATAGAAAAACTGTTTATGAAAAACATTGGTCACGATAGCTAGTTCCATACACAGTATTAGTACTGCCATGATCTTTATATTTCTTGTTCTTATATCTTCATCACAATGTCTTAATGCCTGTGTATAATTAAAGAAAATATATACAACAATCATCTGCAGGATATAAAGCATCGTGGAAAAAAAGATCATCCACGAATTATAAGCAGGATTACTTTTTACCAATAGTATAGAGCTTAACAGATCAAAGATGATATCAAATATTCCTGCGATGATCAAAAACCAGAACGTTCTTCCACTGATATTATTTAGTTTTTTATAACGCTGAAAATGAATCAACAGAGATATTAAAAATATAAGTCCTGCGATCAAAAAATCTATGTTATAATCTGTCATTTATATTTCTCCTCTTTTTGTTACAATACATATCCTGATCGGCCTCATATTTCCAATCACTGATCTTCTTTTGTTTTCCTTCTGTATCTTTTAAGAAACTTACCCCTCTTGCAATTGAAAGATAATATCTGTTATTTCTATTATACTTTATGATTTCATGATCCATTTGTTTCAATAATTCATCCATATTCTCTATTGAATCAAAAATAAGCACACAAAATTCATCCCCGCCGATCCTGTAACATTTTCCATATGTTGCAAATACATTTTTTATACATAGCGCCGCAGAAATAATCAGTTCGTCCCCTGCATTATGTCCATAAAGATCGTTTGTATTTTTTAATCCATCTACATCCATAAAGATCAATGCAGCATTATCGTAATCTTGTGCGTGATCCTCAATGTCTTGAAGCTGTTCCTCGAATGCAGTCCTGTTATTAATACCTGTCATACGATCTTCTTTTAGAAGTCTTTCATAAACTTCAAGCTCAGATCTTGTTTTCGCCTGTTCAACAAGATTTACAAAAATACTAGTTAATAACAACTGTTCAAAGATCAAAACACCCACTTCAAAAATGGTTCCATAAAAAGGAATCTCAAGTTTCCAGTACATGCATAATGATAATACCCCTGCAACGGCCATGATCCCAAAGGCATTCATAATGATCTTAAGTTCGCTATCTTTTGTTCTTCGGTATTCTTTTATCATGAGAACAACAATGGTTATTACAGCAACAAACAAGAGCACATGTGTTACGAACAGCATCTGGACCATATGGATTTTCAGACATTTGTTTAAAATTCCCTGAATCAACGCGTTCGCATAAAATAACAGATTGATCATATCTAAGACTTTATATTTTTCAAAATCCAGTGTGTTTTTTACAAAATGAACCATCGGTACTGACATCAGCATAAATGCATAAAAAGAAATCATTCCTGTCAGTGCCGGAAATGATGTATATTCCTGTGCTAATGCTGAATCTGACAAAAACCAGATTTCACTTAATGCCAGAAATGCTGCTATGTTTAAAAATCTGGCACTGTTTAATTTAAAATGCTTCAGATAAATTTCTGTGATCAAAGCTACAAAACTTAAGAAAAACATGATCGCGATCATCACAATACCGACTATTTCCTGTTGGACATGAAATCCCATAACTACATCCCCACGTCCAACTAAAATATCGCCAAGATCATAGATTCCGTTGCTTCCGTTCTGATATATAATCTTGATAACGGTTCCTTTTTCCCCTTGTTCTGGGATTCTCGCATCGCAGCTTAATTTGGATTTCATTTGATCATTGCGATGAAAATTAGAATCACTGTATTGATAGATCAACTGCTCTCCAGCATAAATTCTGACTGAATATTTTGCTGCCTTTGTTGTCATCAGATATCCTTTGTATTTCTGGGCGATCGTATCATTATATAGTACAAGTTTTCCTTACGAATCTGCCTTTATCTTCTGATTTAGATCTACTTGCACTTTTTTATTATCTTGTATTCGATACCACCCTGTTGTCTCTGTTAATTTTCCTTTTGTATTCTTTACCTCTTTTTTTATGATCCCTATGCAGAGTAACGTCATGACAACGATCACACAACAGAGTAACATTCCTTCTGTTAACTGAATTAATTTTTTCTTTTTATCCATATATTTCCCTTCTCTTTTTAGATTTCCAATATACTCATTATAAAGGAAAAAATGACCTCTGACAATATTAATTGAACGTGGATCGTGACTATTGATGAATAAGCGAGACTAGAATTTATAATAAGGTTTTTACGTCCTTATTATATTTTCTGGTTTCTTTTTTATTTTAGAGGATAAAATATGAAAGAAAAACACTACATAAAGAAAGTACTTAACAATAATGTGGTATTTTCGAAAAATAAAGATGGAAAAGAACTAAACAAAGAGTTAAATGATAATCTTTATGTAACTCTTTGCGACCATATTTATTATGCTGTTGAAAGATACCATAAAGGTCTGATTTTTCAAAATCAATTGGTTTGGAAAATCCGACAATCTGCATCTGCCTGTGACTGATCCAGCTTTCTGATCGGAGCTTCCATATCCTGTGAATGGTTTATTTTCTGTTCAATACGCTTTAATTCCTGCTGTTTTTCCAGAACAATCTTTTTTTGCTGCATCAGTTTTTCTTCAATGTTGCTTATATCCTTATTTTTTAAGAAGTCCTCTATTTCAGCTAATGGCATATCTAATGCTCTTAAATATCTGATGGTATTAAGCACTTCAAACTGTTTCGTTCCATAATAACGATAGCCTGTATCCGGGGAAGTATATTCTGGGTGAAGCAGTCCAACATTCTCATAATGCCGCAGACTGCTGACACTGATATGAAAAAGTTTTGATACCTCACCTATAGAAAATAGCCCTTTTCTGTCCATATCATCACGCTCCCTTCTTTATCGGTTCTTTATGGTATATCACATAAAACGCCATCACACAGATTAACACTGATAACAACGAACCGGCTGCTGTTGCAAGTCCCATCGGAAACAATGTTGTTTTAAATATCCTTGATGTCAGATAAACTCCCGGAATACGAACCAGTACAATTGCCAGAATGTT
>CAJMOO010000042.1 GCA_905215045.1 uncultured bacterium
CTTCAGCAGCTGTACAAGCAGCTTCAAGACCAGCAGTACCACCACCGATAACAACTACGTTACAAGGTTTATTTACTTTTTTCTTTTTATAGTCAAATCCAGAGTTTACAGTAGGGTTTACTGTACAACGGATAGGACGGTTAATTCCGATACGGTTTCCAGCACATCCAATGTTACAAGAAATACATTTTCTGATCTCATCTTCACGTCCTGTAGCGACTTTTTTCACCCAATGAGGATCAGCGATCAGTCCACGACCCATACCGATGATATCAGCATCACCACGAGCTAAGATATCGTCAGCAACACGAGGATCACGGATGTTACCCATAGTTACACAAGGTTTGTTGTATTTTTCTTTTACAGCTTTTGCCATGTAAGATCTCCAACCATCTTTTAAGTAGTTCGCATCAATCTGGAACTGAAGAGAACCATTTAATCCAGCGGATACGTCAAATGCGTCAACTTCTTCCTGGAAGTAAGAAAGTAACTCTAAAGTATCTTCTAATGTGTTTCCACCTTCCATCAGTTCATCAGCACTGATACGAACGAAGATAGGGAACATAGGACCAACCTGTTTACGAACTTCTTCAACAACTAATTTTGTGAAGCGGGCACGGTTTTCTGGACAGCCACCGAATTCATCTGTACGTTTGTTAGTTGTAGGAGACATAAACTGGCTTAATAAGTAAGAATGTCCTGCATGAATCTCAACACAGTCAAATCCACAAGCCTGTGCACGAGCAGCAGCTTCTCCGTATTTTTTAACGATCTCATAAATTTCTTCTACTTTCAGAGGACGAGGAATTTCTCCACCTGCTTTTGATGGGATATCAGATGCAGATACTGGCTGCATGTTTGTTCTCTTAGACTGAGCAGAAGCACCAGCGTGGTTTAACTGAACACCAACGCAAGCTCCGTGAGCGTGTAATGTTTCACATAATTTGAAGAAACGAGGCATATAGTTGTCATGATCGATACGGATCTGAGTTGTTCCGTTAGATCCAAGTGGTGAATCAACACTTGCGTTTTCAACCATGATCAGACCAACTCCACCTTTTGCTCTTTCTGTATAGTAATCAATGTGTAAGAAACTCATTTCTCCTGTCTGTTCACCATAGTTAGTTCCCATTGGTGTCATCATGATGCGGTTTCTCATTGTCATGTTCTTAATTGTTAATGGTGTGAAAATGTTTTTATAGTTGCTTTTCATTAGAATTGAACCTCCAAAAAATTAAATCCAAAAAATCAAAAAATTAAATTCCATATAATCCGAGGTTGTTAGAATCATAAAAATTGGGTGAATGATTTATGATGACTTTAGTATAACACACGGTTAATTATTTAACAAATAAATCTTTTTTAGAGAATTAATAAAAAATATCTATAGTTTCTTTTGTGAATTCAATAAATTTACGGACAGCAGGGATCATTGGCATATTTTTAAGATAAGCCATATAAACAGTGTGGTAAGGCTTTACATTACTAAGATGCAGGATTTCTACATCATATGCCTGTAATGATTCTACATGTGCAACAAAACCAATCCCAAAATCTTCTGCAACAAGGGAAGCGATGGCATTTTCATCCGAAGATTCAAAAGCGATAGACGGTTTGATATGGTTTTGTTTATAAATAGAATTAGTAAAACGTCCAAGACCAGAAGTCTTATCATAACCAATGACTGGATAATCCAGCAGATCCTCTAAAATGAGCTTCTTTTTATATTTTAAAGGATGCTCTGGTGGGGTGATGATCACCATTTCTTGATTAACAACCGGAACAAACTCAACTTCCGGTTCATCGGCAACGAGAGAACCAAAAACGACATCATATTTTTCATTTTTCAGATCCGCAATCAGATTTTTTGTGATCTCCTGGCTTAGAGAAAACGTGATTTCATGATTTTCCTGCTGATTTAAGAAATTGCGTACCAATCTTGGAATATAACTTTTGGCCAAAGGAAATACATATCCGATATCAATATGGCCGCTGGAACTGCCAGCTAAGGACTTCATCTTATTCTCTGCAATTTTGATTTCTTCTATAATACGATTGACATGTTCCAAAAAGATAGAGCCGTATTTGGTAAGTTCGATATTACGACCGTTTTTCTGAAATAAAGAAACACCTAATTCTTCTTCAAGATTAGCGATCGAACGGCTTAAACTTGGCTGAGAGATATTTAATTCTTTGGCTGCCTGGTGATAATGTTGTAATTGTGCAACTTTTTGAAAATAATACAGCTGATTTAAATTCATACATACCTTCCTTATTACAATAATTAATGGTTAAGTTCATTATAACATGATTGATAGCTCAAAGCTATCAAAAAACACTAAAAGATATATTGGAAGTATCAATTAATATGGCATATAATATAGCCATAAGGTTGTTAAAAAATTAACTTTTAGGTGAATGAAACTAATAACAAGCATATTATTTAAGGAGTAAAAATTATGGCAGAGAGAATCACAGGACATACTGAATTAATCGGATTAATGGCTTATCCAATCAGACATTCAAGCTCACCTGCAATGCATAATGAAGCATTCGCAACATTAGGACTTGACTATGCATACTTAGCATTCGAAGTTGACAACAGCACATTAGAGGATGCAGTCAAAGGACTTCGTGCTTTAAAGATGGTTGGATCTAACGTATCAATGCCTAACAAAACAGTTGTAGGACAGTACTTAGATGAGTTATCTCCAGCTGCTAAAATGGCAGGAGCTGTTAACACAATCGTAAATGACAACGGAAAACTGATCGGACACATCACAGATGGTATCGGATACATGCAGTCATTAAAAGACAACGATATCGACGTGATCGGTAAAAAAATGACAATCGCTGGTGCTGGTGGAGCTGCTACAGCAATCGAAATCCAGGCTGCATTAGACGGTGTCAAAGAAATGTCAATCTTCAACATCAAAGATAAATTCTGGGCTAACGCTGAAGAAACAGTTAAGAAGATTCGTGAAAACACAGACTGTGTTGTAAATCTTTATGACTTAGATGACAAAGAAAAATTAAGAGAAGAAATCGCAGACAGCTACTTATTCGCACAGGCAACTGGTGTAGGAATGAAACCATTAGAAGGACAGACAGTTGTTCCTGATGAAACATACTTCCGTCCAGACCTGATCGTAACAGATACAGTTTACGCTCCAAGAGAGACAGAAACATTAAGACTTGCTAAGAAAGCTGGATGTAAGACAATGAACGGTCTTGGAATGATGTTATTCCAGGGAGATGCTGCTTTCCACTTATGGACAGGAAAACATATGCCGATCGACCATATGAAAGAAGTATTAGATATCAAATATGACTAGGATCAGTCATAACCATATAGCAAACGAGAGGAATTATTAAAATGGATAAAAAATACATACCAAGTGCCTTAGTTCTTTATCTGAACTATTTCATTCATGGAATCGGGTGCTCAATCTTAAGTCAGCAGGTAGTAAAAGAAATGCTCGCAAGCCAGTGGGGATTAAAAGATGTTATGGCAGTAACTTCCATTGCAGCAGCATTAGGACTGGGACGTTTAATCTCCCTTCCATTTGCAGGACCTTTATCTGACAAATTAGGACGTCGTTTATCAGTGATCATTGGATGTGCTTCATACGTTATCTTCTTAGTAGGAATCGCATTCTCACCAAACACAACAATTGCTTATATCGCAGCAGTTCTTGGTGGTATCGCTAACTCATTCTTAGATACAGCAACATACCCAGCTGTAACTGAAATTATTTACAAATATACAGGTATTGCAACAATGGGAATCAAATTCTTCATTTCCGTTGCACAGTTATTAATGCCTTTCTTCTTAGGTGTTGTAGCAGGAACAAGCATGTCATACTTAATGCTTCCAGTTGTAGCAGGTGTATGCATCGGTATCCTTGGAATCTTAGCAATCTTTGCTCCATTCCCAGCAACATCTGAAGCAGGTAAATCTGAATCCTTCATCAGCAACTTAAAGAATGCACATTTCTCTGTTGAGAGTATTGCATTAATCCTGATCGGATTCACAAGTACAGCAACATTCCAGTTATGGTTAAACTGTGCTCAGACATTTGGTACTGAAATTGCAAAAATCCCATCTCAGAACGTATCTGTTATGCAGACATACTATTCTGCAGGTACAATGGTAGCATTATTCGTAACAAGTGCATTAATTACAAAATTCAAACAGGTAAGATTCCTGGTTATCTATCCAGCAATCTCTCTTGTAATGTTAGCATTAGTTTATATGATCAAGACACCTATGATCTGCTACGTTGGAGCATTCGTGATCGGATATGCAGCAGCAGGTGGTGTACTTCAGATGGCAACAGCCGTTGTAAATGATCTGTTCCCTAAAATCAAAGGAACTATCACAAGTTTAGTTATGATTGCATCAAGCTTATGTAACTACACAATCTTAACAGCAGCTGCTAAGATGACATCTACAAGCGTAATCATGATGAATATCGTAATTACAGCAATCGGAATCTTATTAGCACTTTTCGTAAACGTACGTTATGGTGTATTATTAAAGAATGCAGAAGAAGCATCTAAAAATTAATTAGTATGGGTAACGTGAACTCCCAAGGTGAAAGCCTTGGGAGAACATTCGGACAATAGGAGGAAAATTGTCAATGAATACAGTAAAAGTAAGAAATATTGAAATCGGAAGCGGAGTTCCTAAAATTTGTGTACCTATCGTAGGTGTTACAAAAGATGAGATTATCGCAGAAGCTAAAACATTTGACAGCATCCCTGTAGACGTTGTTGAATGGCGTGTTGACTGGTTCGAAGGAGTATTCGAATTCGATAAAGTAGAAGACGTATTAAAAGATTTAAGAGAAGCTTTAGGTGAAACACCAATCCTCTTCACATTCCGTACATCAAAAGAAGGTGGAGAAAAAGCAATCGAAGCTGAACCTTACAAAGAATTAAATATCGCTGCTGCAAAAACAGGATATGTTGATCTTGTAGATGTAGAAGCATTCACAGGTGATGAGATCGTAAAAGAGATCGTAGCAGCTGCTCACGAATGTGGAGTAAAAGTTGTTGCATCTAACCATGACTTTGACAAAACACCTGAGAAAGATGAAATCGTAAGAAGACTTTGCAAAATGCAGGAACTTGGTGCTGATATTCCTAAGATTGCAGTTATGCCAACTTGCAGACGTGACGTATTAACTCTTCTTTGCGCAACAGAAGAAATGTATACAGAACATGCAGATCGTCCAATTATCACAATGTCTATGGCAGGAACAGGACTGATCAGTCGTCTTTGCGGTGAAGTATTCGGATCTGCTTTAACATTCGGAGCAGCGAAGAAAGCATCTGCACCTGGACAGGCAGCAGTTAATGATTTAAATAACATGCTTCAGTTCCTTCATGAAAATCAGGGATTATAAGAAAAATTTGAATCCAAATTTGATAGTAAAACAAGGAAAGATAGATGTCTTTCCTTGTTTTTTCTTAAATAATAGATTTTACCTATGAATCATATAGACAAAAAACATTTGATGTATGCAAAGTTTTCCACTATAATTTAGTAGAGCAAATTGTTAAAGTTTTGCCAGAGTTTGTGAAAATAATCACTTTCGTTATAGAAAGTAGAAAGAGGTGTATCATGCTAAAATGGCTTGATGAGAATCTGGAAGAATTTCTGATGGTAGCATTATTGATCGCTATGACGGTGATCATGGGAATTCAGGTATTTGCAAGATATGCACTTGGAGCTTCCCTTTCATGGTCAGAGGAACTGACAAGATATTTATTTATCTGGTCAGGGTTTATCAGCGTTAGTTATTGTACCAAGAAATGTATTTCCATTAAAATTGAACAGTTTGTAGCAATGTTTCCAAGAAGAGGGAAGGCATTGTTCAAGGTGGTGAATCACACGATTGAACTTGCATTGTTTTTGTATCTGATTCCATATGCGGTTCTTTACTTAAAGAGTGCATTTGAAAGTGGACAGGTAAGTCCAGCATGTCAGATTCCAATGTATTATATTCAGGCAGCACCATTATTTAGTTTTGTATTAGTTGCATTTCGTATTATTCAGCGATGGATCATTGAATTCAAGATTGTGATCCGTAAAGATGATAAAGAAAAGGAGGATAAATAAATGTCAGCAGCAGTCGTATTTTTACTCTTCTTTATTTGTCTGATCATTGCAATTCCGATTTCAATCGCCCTTGGAATCGTATCTGTACTTCCAGGAGCATTTGATCCATCATTTACAGCAAGCGGACAGTTTGTCATTCGTTCCATGCTTGGAGGAATTGATAGTTTCCCATTGCTTGCGGTTCCAATGTTTGTATTATCTGGAATGATCATGGCAAAAGGAGGAATCTCTAAGAAGATTTTTGACGTTTTTGCGTTCTTTATTGGAAAGTTAACAGCAGGAATGCCTTGTGCAGTAATCGTAACCTGCTTATTTTATGGAGCAATCTCAGGATCAGCCCCTGCAACTGTAGCGGCAGTAGGAAGTATGACAATTCCAATCTTAGTTCGTTTGGGATATGACAAGTCATTTGCAACAGCGATCGTAGCGGTAGCAGGTGGTCTTGGGGTTATCATACCGCCAAGTATTCCGTTTATCATGTATGGTATGGCATCTGGAGAATCCGTAAGTGATCTGTTTATGGCAGGAGTTGTACCAGGATTACTGATCGGAGCTTTATTAATGGTTTATGCCATTTATTATTGTAAGAAACATGGAGAAGATAAAGAAAAGATTGCAGCAGAGATCGATCAGTTACATGCGAAAGGATTTATCGGAGTATTCAAAGAAAGCTTTTTTGCGATCTTAAGTCCGGTGATCATTCTTGGATGTATTTACACAGGAGTTGCATCTCCAACAGAAGCAGCGGTTATTTCCGTATTTTATTCTTTGATCGTCAGCTTATTTATTTATAAATCCATGAAATTTAAAGATATCTGGGGGATCATGGTGGAAGGTGTCAGAACTTATGCCCCTATCCTATTTATCCTTGCTGCATCCATTGCATTCTCAAGAGTGTTAACATTGATGCGTGTACCTCAGTCAATCAGTGCATGGATCTTAAGCAACTTCCATAATAAAGTTGTGATCTTACTGGTAATTAACGTATTCCTGTTGATCGTAGGTATGGTCATGGATACAACACCAGCGATCCTTATTTTAACACCAATCTTATTACCGATCGTTACAGCAATTGGTATGAATCCAATTCATTTTGGTGTTATGATGGTTGTAAACCTTGCAATTGGTTTCGTTACACCACCAATTGGAGTCAACTTATTTGTGGCATCATCCTTAACGGATATTCCAGTGATGAAGATTGCACAGAAAGCAATACCATTGATCATCTGCTTTTTGATTGCTTTACTTTTGATCACATTTATTCCACAGATCAGTCTGGCACTTTTATAAGGAGGTTTAGGATTTCATGAGAAAAATCATAAAAAGATCTGTAGTTGTTCTTCTTGCGGGAGTATTATTATTCAGCTTATCTGGATGCAAGAAGAAACAGAGTAAAGACGAAGTACAAAGATATGCATGGCCGCTTGGAACTTCCAGCCCGGAAGATACTGTAACACAGCTTTATGCAGAGAAATTTGCAAAAGAAGTTTCCAAATTAAGTCATGGAAAGATGAAGATCGAAGTTTATCCAAACAGTACCCTTGGAGGAGATCGTGAGCTTCTTGAGAGCTGTAAAGATGGAGATATTCCATTTGTTGTACAGAATACTGCTCCACAGGTAACATTCCTTCCAGATACAGCGGTATTTGACTTGCCAAGTGCATTTACAACGATCAAACAGGCACGAGAAGCGGTAGATAATCCAGCATTCTACAAGAAGATGGAGAAAGTATACCAAAAAGGCGGCTATAAGCTCCTTGGATATGCCGATCAGGGATTCCGTGTCATGTCTACAAATAAGAATGTCAAGAGTATCAAAGATTTCAAAGGACAGAAAATCCGCACGATGGAGAACAGCTATCATCTGAAGTTCTGGAAGACACTTGGAGCAAACCCAACACCAATGACATTCAGTGAAGTTTATATCGGTCTTCAGCAAGGAACGATCGATGCACAGGAAAATCCTTATGAAGTAATCGTTTCCAGTAAATTATATGAACAGCAGGATTATGTTGTAGAGACAAACCATCTTCCACATTATATTTCATTGATCGTCAGTGATGAATTCTATAACAGCTTATCAAAAGATCAGCAGAAGATCATTGATCAGGCATCACAGACAGCAAAGGCGTATGCAAGAAAAGCATCTGATGAGAGAATCGCAGATCGTATCAAGATCATTGAAGACAGCGGTACAAAGATTGTCAAATTAGACGCAAAGACACAGAAAGAAGTGCGAGAAGAAGCACAGCCAGTTTACGATGCGATTAAGAAGAATATTTCAAAAGATATTTATAATGCATACTTAAGCGGTGTAGAAAAATAATTGTGCAAAAATAGGATGAATTCTAAGAAAGAAGCATGTAAGATAAAAGTACATGCTTCTTTTTGTATGCAAAAATATAGATTATTTTTTATATTTTTCACGAAATTCAAGGGGAGAATAATGAATCCGCTTTTCAAATAATTTAGAAAAATAACTGGTATTTTCATAACCAACTTTTTCAGAGATAGAGACAAGGGATTTGTCGGTATTGATCAGCAGCCATTTTGCATCGTTTAATCTGCGGTCGATCACATAATTGATCGGAGAGATT
Organism: uncultured bacterium; assembly: GCA_905215045.1. The sequence goes on from CAJMOO010000042.1 coordinate 8,725, forward strand.
CCATAGATTTTACGAAATTCATGACTGATATAATCGGCACTGATATGAAAATGCTCAGAAAGCAGCTTTAAAGTTATTTTTTTGTTATAATTTTCATTGACATAGATCAAAATATTCTGTGCGAAGGAAGAATCTTTTCTTCGTTCCATTGTTGGATTCTCACGAAAAATCTCATAATAAATATTAACAAGAGCAGTTCCTAAGATATCAGAAGTAGAGATTCTTGTGTTGGATGGGAAAGTACGAAGCAGATTAAGTTCATGAAAAATAGACTGGATCAATGGCTCATGAATCCCTGCTTTCATATGTGGGCAGACATTTGCAGGCAACATAAAGCCAACATAGATCCGGTCACAAAGTTTATAATCATATGCGGCACAAGTCCAGCAGTCAAGAGGAGCATCCTTATCTGAAATCAGAGAATGGATCGCTCCTTTTTCTACGATCAGGATATCGCCTTTGGAGACATGATAAAAGTTTGTGTTAATGCTGAACGTTCCTTTGCCGCCTGCAATATAAATAAATTCTGTTTCATTTTTGTGAAGGTGGTATTGATAACTCCAGTTTGGATTATTGTAAGTATGGGACAGACGAGCAATCTTTGCATACTGATCATTTTCAAAAACGGGTGGTTTAGTCTGCTGTGGGTATTCTTCTAAAAACATAATAATTTCTCCTATAAATACAAGATAATTTTATAATAAAACAAGATAATTTTAAAATTTAGCATTATATATGCATTTATTATATATTAACCATGAAAATAAAACAAGATAGTTACAAAGTACAACAGGATACATTCTTTCAAAAAACAAGATATTTGGTAGAATTTAAGTATAGAAAACAGGAGGTTTTAAAGATGAGAAAACCAGAAAGAAAAGGAACAAAAGTTCCTGTAATGACAGCAAAAGAGGCAGTAACATATATTAAAGATAATGACAGCGTAGCAATCTGTGGAGCTGGTGGAGGAATTGTTGATCCAGAAGTATTGATCCATGCATTAAGTGAAAGATACGAAGAAACTGGAGAACCAAAAGATCTGACACTTTGGCATGCCACTGGATTAGGAGATCGAAATGACCGAGGAATGTCACCACTTGCAAAGAAAGGACTTGTAAAACGAGTGATCGGTGGTCACTGGGGACAGTCACCTAGACTTGCAGAGATGGCAGAGCGAAATGAGATCGAAGCTTATAATTTTCCACAGGGAATCATGGCACAGCTGTTAAGAACAGCGGCAGCTGGACAGCCTGGATTATTATCTCATGTTGGATTAAACACATTTGTAGATCCAAGACAAAAGGGTGGAAAGTTAAATGATGTGACCAAAGAAGATCTGATCAAGTATACAACATTGAATGGAAAAGAATATTTATTCTATCCAACTGTTCCATTGGACGTCTGCTTTATCCGTGCAACAACGGTTGACAGCGATGGTTATGCATCCATGGAAGATGAGATCACATATGTTGATGTTCTTGCGATGGCACAGGCGGTCCATAATAATGGTGGACTTGTCATCTTACAGGCAAAACGAATGGTAAAAGCAGGAACGATTCATCCAAGACAGGTAAAAGTTCCGGGATATTTAGTAGATATCGTTGTGATCAATGAAAAACAGGAACAGTTATATAATGGTTCCGATGCATTCTTTACAGGAGATTATATTGCAGAGGAAGATGACAATGCATCCCTTCCATTAGACCAGAGAAAAGTCGTTGCAAGGCGAGCATTAATGGAAATCGGACCTGGGAATGTTGGAAATGTCGGAGTTGGAATTGCCGATGGAATTGGAACTGTTGCAAGAGAAGAAGGCGTTGGTGAAGAATTTACTTTAACGGTAGAGACAGGACCAGTTGGAGGAGCAACAGCACAGGGAATCTTCTTTGGAGCAAGTATTAATTCCAAAGCATTGATGGATATGCCGGCACAGTTTGATTTTTATGATGGTGGCGGACTGGATGTTGCCTTCTTAAGTTTTGCAGAACTTGATGCCAAAGGAAATGTAAATGTGCATAAGTTTAATGGAAAGATCATGGGAACTGGCGGATTTGTCAACATTTGCTCCGGATCTAAAAAAGTTGTTCTCTGTGGAACATTACGAGCTGGTGGTTTGAAAACTGAAGTCGGAAATGGTCAGATCAAAGTAGCACAGGAAGGAAGATTTGAAAAGATGATTCCAGAATGTGAAGAGATCACATTTAGCGGAGAACAGGCATTAAAACAAGGGCAGAAAGTTGTTTATATCACAGAACGTGCGGTTTTTGAACTAACAGAAGAAGGAGTCGTATTAACAGAACTAGCTCCAGGAATTGATGTTGAAAAAGACATCATTGCACAGATGGGATTTAAGCCGATCATTTCCAAAGAGTTAAAACAGATGGATGAGCGAATCTTTAAAGACGAAAAGATGAACATTCGTGAAGAATTCATGAATCAGTCTTTCAAATAAAATATAAAAACTTAACAAAATCAAAATATAAAGGAGAATCAAGATTATGAGTAACATTAAAAAAGTAGAAATTCCATTACATGTAGGAGACACAGCAGAATTTACAAAAACAGTCACAGAAACAGATGTATATTTATTCGGTGGCATCACAGCAGATTACAGCCAGATGCATTTTAATGAAGAATTCATGAAGAAAACAATGTATGGAACAAGAATCGTACATGGTATTTTAACATTTGCAATCGGATGTACAGCTTCAACAAAGATTCAGGAGCAGGTAAAATCTCCAGTTCCAAGTGCATCTTATGGATATGACAGATTACGTTTCATCAAACCAGTATTCTTCGGTGATACTTTAACATGTAAATACACAGTAGACCGTATCGAAGAAGAGACAAATAAGACATTCTCTAAACTGGAAGTATTCAATCAGCATGGAGATATCGTATTAGCAGCAACACATATCTTAAAATTCTTCCCATTAGAAGAGGATAAATAGTATTTCTGCAGTTTATATTGAAGGAGAAAAAGAACTATGAAGATTTGTATGTTAGGTACAGGTTCCCTTGGAAGTACGATTGGTGGAACACTTGCACAGGGTGGATCTGAAGTATACTTTGTTGATCAGTGGAAAGAACATATTGATAAGATCAATGAAAATGGTCTGAAAATGACAGACGAAAAAGAAGACTGGTATGTAAAAGTTGATGCAAGAACAACTGCAGAAGGCATCGGACCTGTGGACCTTGTCATTGTTTTAGTAAAATCATTTGCAACAAAAGAAGCAGTTTCCCAGTTAAAAGAGACAAATGTGATCGGTGAAAATACATTAGTTATGTCACTGCAGAATGGGCTTGGAAATGAAGAGACAATCGCAGAAGTTGTTGGAGAAGCTAATGTGATCAGTGGTAAAACATATGTTGGCGGAAGATTATTAAGCCCTGGATATGTAAGTGCCGGAGTCAAAGGAAAATACACATATATCGGAGAACTGACAGGAGAGATCACAGATCGAATTCAGGCCGTTTGTGATGAATTTAATAAAGCAGGCTTATTATGTGAAGTCAGTGATAACATCAAAGGACTGATCTGGGATAAACTTTTGATCAATGTGGCAGCAGGAGCACTTTGTGGTATCACGAGACTTCCTTACGGACCACTTTATGAGGAAGAATATATCAAAGAAACAGCCGTTGCTGCGATTCAGGAAGGAATCGATGTTGCCAAAGCAGCAGGAGTTAAATTAAAATCTGAGGATCCAGAATACCCTTGGTATGCAGCAAGTGAAGGACTTCCAGGAACATTCAAGACATCTATTTTACAGAGTCTTGAATTAAAACGCCCAACAGAAATTGATTTTATCAATGGTTCTGTTGTGGAATGGGGAAAGAAATTTGGAATTCCAACACCAGTCAATCAGACATTGGTTACATGTGTAAAAGGAATTGAGAAATTTTTATTAGAATATGAACCATCTCTTAAGAAATAACAGGAGGATAGTATGGCTTCTTATTTGGAACATATGGCACTTAAGGTGTCAGATATTGAATGGCATGTAAAGTTTTTTGAAGAAGTATTTGATATGCCGGTCAGAATGACTCTTGGTGAGGCTCCCAATCGAAAAATCTGGCTTCATGCAGGAATTCAGTTAAATGAAGAAACAGATTTTGAGAACGTAGAAGGAAGAGCAGATCATCTTGGAATCATGACAGATAATGTAGAAGAAGTACTTGAAAAAGCATATGCTCTTGGAGTGGAAGAACTTCCACAGGGGCATAACTGGATCAAACTTCCAAGCGGTATCCACATCGAAGTGATCGGTGCGAAAAATGATGTACTGCATGAGATTTTGGAGAAAAAACCTTGGTTAGAGAACGAATAGGAGAAAAATAATGAAAAAAGTAATGATGCTTCATAGCGTAAATCATAACATGTATGGAAAAAGAGACCCAGAACAGTATGGAACAATTACACTAGATGAAATTAATCAATTAATTGAAAAAACAGCAAAAGAAGAAGGAATTATCGTTGATAATTTCCAGACAAATCATGAAGGAGAAATGGTAGACAAGATTCATGAAGTATTTTATGAAAAATATGATGGAGTTATCATTAACCCAGGTGCATGGACACACTACAGCTATGCAATTCATGACGCATTAGAGATTCTTGAATGCCCAATTCTTGAAATTCATATGTCAAATATCTTTAACAGAGAAGATTTCAGATCTCATTCTGTAATTGCACCAGTTGCACATGGAATGATCGCTGGAATGGGTGCATCCGCATATTCATTAGCAGTGAAAGCAATGGGTGAGATCTTCAGAGGAGAAGATAAATAGGATTCATCATAACCATATAGCCAACGAGAGGAATTAAAAATGAATAAAAAATATTTACCAAGTGCTTTAATCTTGTACCTGAATTATTTCATTCATGGAATCGGGTGCTCAATCTTAAGTCAGCAGGTAGTAAAAGAAATGCTCGCAAGCCAGTGGGGATTAAAAGATGTTATGGCAGTAACTTCCATTGCAGCAGCATTAGGACTGGGACGTTTAATCTCCCTTCCATTTGCAGGACCTTTATCTGACAAATTAGGACGTCGTTTATCAGTGATCATTGGATGTGCTTCATACGTTATCTTCTTAGTAGGAATCGCATTCTCACCAAACACAACAATTGCTTATATCGCAGCAGTTCTTGGTGGTATCGCTAACTCATTCTTAGATACAGCAACATACCCAGCTGTAACTGAAATTATTTACAAATATACAGGTATTGCAACAATGGGAATCAAATTCTTCATTTCCGTTGCACAGTTATTAATGCCTTTCTTCTTAGGTGTTGTAGCAGGAACAAGCATGTCATACTTAATGCTTCCAGTTGTAGCAGGAATTTGCATTGCTGTTCTTGGAGTATTATGTATTTTTGCACCACTTCCAGCAGCTTCTGAAAGTGGAAAATCAGAATCACTGATCAACAATTTAAAGAATGCACATTTTTCTGTTGAAAGTGTTGCATTAATCCTGATTGGATTCACAAGTACAGCTACATTCCAGTTATGGTTAAACTGTGCTCAGACATTTGGTACTGAAATTGCAAAAATCCCATCTCAGAACGTATCTGTTATGCAGACATACTATTCTGCAGGTACAATGGTAGCATTATTCGTAACAAGTGCATTAATTACAAAATTCAAACAGGTAAGATTCCTGGTTATCTATCCAGCAATCTCTCTTGTAATGTTAGCATTAGTTTATATGATCAAGACACCTATGATCTGCTACGTTGGAGCATTCGTGATCGGATATGCAGCAGCAGGTGGTGTACTTCAGATGGCTACAGCCGTTGTAAATGACCTGTTCCCTAAAATCAAAGGAACGATCACAAGTTTGGTTATGATCGCATCAAGCTTATGTAACTACACAATCTTAACAGCAGCTGCGAAGATGACATCTACAAACGTTATTGTTATGAACATCGTAATTACAGCAATTGGTGTGTTATTAGCATTATTTGTCAATTTAAGATATGGTGTATTATTAAAAAATACAGAAAATCAGTAAAAGATACAATCTGTGCATAGATTTTTGAAAAATTATGCACAGATTCTTTGCATTCCTATAGTTTCTCTTGCCAATTGCAAAAACGTATTATAAAATAAATAGGATAATGTAAAAAAGAATATATAAAAAGGAAGATAAATTATGTTTCAGAAATTTTATCCGTCCGAAGATATCAGAAGTACCTATGATATTGATTTCGAACGATATTACAAAGAGGGATACCGAGGAGTGATCTTCGATGTTGACAATACGTTAGTACCGCACAATGCACCTGCGGATGAGAGAGCGAAGAAGTTATTTAAGAGACTTGATGAGATTGGGATGCAGTATTGTTTTACAAGTAATAACAAAGAACCAAGAGTCAAAGCTTTCTGTGAAGCGGTTGGTGGAAAGCATTATGTATACAAAGCAAATAAACCATCGGTCAAAGGCTATGAGACAGCAATGAAATTGATGGGAACGGATAAGAAGAATACATTCTTCGTTGGAGATCAGTTGTTTACAGACGTTTATGGAGCAAATAGAACAGGTATACATAGTATTCTTGTAACACCGATGAATCCGAAAGAAGAGATTCAGATCGTCATAAAGCGTTATTTTGAGAAGATCGTATTATGGCAATATCGTAAGAAAAAACACTAAAAATGAATATAGTAAAAATACAGGCTAGATTTTAAGTTTCTAACCTGTATTTTTATGTTAATTTATTTTATTTTAAATCAAAACTTTTTAGATAAAATCCTGACGCTCTAATGCAACTAAGATGTCACGACCTTCTTTCACGCCTTCGATGATACGACGTGTCTGAGCACTGTCACCGATGTTAAGTACTTCAACACCTTCATAAATGAAGTGGTTGTATAATTCCTGAAGAGAAGGAGTTGCAGACTGCATTCCAAGACATACAAATCCATAATCAAAGTCTAATTCAAGATCTT
>CAJMOO010000043.1 GCA_905215045.1 uncultured bacterium
CCGACCCACGGCTTAGAAGGCCGTTGCTCTATCCAACTGAGCTACAGACTCATAAAGAGCGGGTGATGGGAATCGAACCCACGTGATCAGCTTGGAAGGCTGGAGTTCTACCATTGAACTACACCCGCTTATAGTCGGGGTGACAGGATTCGAACCTGCGACCTCTTGATCCCAAATCAAGCGCTCTAGCCAAGCTGAGCCACACCCCGTAAGTGCTTGTCTGTTTTGTTATTTCCTCAACAGCAAGATTTATTATATAGAATCGCCCCTTAAATGTCAACAACTTTTTTCAAGTTTTTTTATTTTTTCTTTACACTTTGCCACAAACCGCCTGTTTATGCGGTTTTTCATCCTATATTTTTTTCATTTTTAATGTGATATTTTCAATCTGTTTTGAATTTTTCCTCATCCTCGTCATAAATTGTACCAAAAAAAGAACACCCAAGATCAGGGTGTTCTTCAAAAATTTCAGTTCTTATCTGTGATCAGATATTCGCCTTTGGAAAGGAAATTCTTATTCTACTTCCTCGATATCTTCTTCTTTCACATCCGTATCATCTTCGTCATCGAAGAAGTCATCGTCAAAATCATCATCAAAGTCTTCATCAAAATCATCCATGTAATCTGGTGTCAGATATTTGTATACCGCAAATGCGATTCCTGCAACTGCTGCGACCGCTCCGATGATCGCTAGTGCCCAGACGATTTTGTTATCTTCTTTTTCTTTTTTTGTGATGATGTCTGAAACTTTTGCCATTTCTAAAATATCGCTTAATTTTTCCATGCCGTTTCCTTCCTTTCTTGTGTGTTTTCTTTATTATATCACTTCTGACTATATTTTACTAACTTTTTCGTTCATTTTATTCGACTTTTTTTAGCTTTGCAAAGGAAGCGAACATTTTTTTCACTCCCACTTTCTCAAAGTCGACAGTCACCTCATAATCACGGCCTCCTGGCACGATTTCCAGCACTTTTCCTTTTCCAAATTTTATATGTTTTACCATATCTCCAACACTATAGGATAAAGTGTCCATTTGTGTTGAAGCAAATGATTTTGCCTGATATGGTTTTCTGAATTTATGTCCACGATTTGCTGAGAATAATGCTTTATCCGGACGTTTTTCTTTCAGATTGATTCCTTTATCTAATTGTAATAACTGTTCAGGGATCTCATCAATAAATCTTGAAACTTTATTAAACTGTGTTCTTCCCTGCATCATTCTGCGTTTTGCCGCACTTAAATAAAGTTTCTTCTTTGCTCTTGTGATTCCAACGTAGCATAAACGACGTTCTTCTTCCATATCATCGTCATTTTCAGACATCACTGTCATATAACTTGGGAAGATTCCATCTTCCATTCCACAGATAAATACATATGGAAACTCCAGACCTTTGGCACTGTGCAGTGTCATTAACACAACGCGGTTATCGGAGTCTTCCAGATTATCAATATCTGCTACCAGAGCGATCTCTTCTAACAGTTCTGATAAACTTGCCTCCTCTGCTTCCTGTTCATAAGTTACTACTTTATTTAAAAGTTCATTGATATTTTCAATTCTTCCTTCTGCTTCTTCTGTTTCTTCTGCCTTCAGATCTGCGACATAACCTGTTTCATCTGTAATATATTTAAATAACTCTTCTAAGGAGCCTTCTTCCATCTTACGGCGGAAATCCCGGATCAAATCGGCAAACCCATTGATCTTTTTCTTTGCATTTCCAAGAGTATCAATATGATCTGCTGAAAAACATGCATCTAAGAAGCTGATATTATGTTCTACGGCATAGACATTGATCTTTTCAATCGTTGCCGCTCCAATTCCTCGTCTTGGAACGTTGATGATTCTTCGCACCGCAAGATCATCCAGTCCATTGTCGACTACTTTTAAATAACTTAAAATGTCTTTGACTTCTTTTCTCTGATAGAAGTTTGTGCCGCCAACAATGCGGTATGGAATATTCTTGATCATAAAACTTTCTTCAAATACACGAGACTGTGCATTCGTACGGTAAAGAATCGCCATATTCTTATAATCATAACCTTCTTTAGCTAAAGATTCGATCTCATCAATAATCTGTCTTGCTTCTTCGTATTCTGTTCCATACTGATGGAATTCAATCAAATCTCCTTCTTCATTCTCTGTCCAAAGTTTCTTTGCTTTTCTTCCTTCATTATGTTTGATCACTTCATTGGCTGCATTTAAGATATTCTTTGTAGAACGATAGTTTTGTTCCAATTTGATCGTAACCGCTTCTGGAAATACATTTTCAAAGTTTAGGATGTTTTTTACATTCGCCCCTCTGAATTTGTAAATGGACTGGTCATCATCACCTACAACACAGAGATTCTGATATTTTCTTGCAAGCATGCTGACTAACTGGAACTGGATCGTATTCGTATCCTGATACTCATCAACCATGATGTAGCGGAATCTCTCCTGATAATAATCAAGCACTTCCGGATGAAACTGGAATAATTCCACGGTCTTAAAGATCAAATCATCAAAATCCAGGGCATTATTTGCCTTTAACTGCTTCTGGTATTCTTTATAGATCTGTGCGATCTTTTTCTTCTTAAAATCATACTGATGTCTTGTTTCATACTCAGAAGGTGTCATAAATTCATCTTTGGCAGATGAAATTTCATTAATGATCTTTCTCTCCGGCATCATCTTTGTATCGATCTTATACTGCTTACAGATCTGTTTGATCAGAGATTTTTGATCATCTGCATCATAAATCGTAAAACTATTTCCATATCCAAGTTTATCAATATGTCTTCTCAAGATTCTAACACAAGTAGAATGGAAAGTACTGACCCAGATATGTTCCGCTCCATACCCAACCAGATCATCAACTCTCTCTCTCATTTCTTTTGCTGCTTTATTTGTAAATGTAATCGCCATGATATGATAAGGATTCACACCCTGATCCATCAGATAAGCAATTCTGTGTGTCAACACACGAGTCTTTCCAGACCCAGCACCAGCAAGAAGCAAAAGAGGTCCCTCTGTACAAAATACAGCTTCCTGCTGCTGTTCATTTAATGTATCATAAATTCCCATAAATAATTTCCTTTCTCAAAGCTTACCTGCTATTATACCTTATTGAGCGAAGCGAGTCCAGTCCATTACATCTGTTGTATTTTCTCTTGTCATCTGGTTTAAATAACCTTATAATATAGTCATAAGATAAGGAGAAATCATTATGGAATTTGAAAAACAACTCGAAGAATGGATGAAACTTGATTATGTACTTCCAGAAGACCTTCCAAACATCGAATTGTATATGGATCAGGTCACTACTTTTTTAGAAGAGCAATTAAAGAATACAAAACGTTTTGAAGAAGATAAGATCTTTACAAAAACCATGATCAATAACTATACGAAGAATCATCTTCTTCCACCTTCTAATAAGAAGAAATATTCAAGGAATCATATGATTCTTTTAATTTATATCTACTATTTAAAGAACTTTTTATCAATCTCTGATATTAAGAATCTGTTAGATCCTCTGAATGAACATTTTGAGGACAAAGATTCCAAGTCTTCTTTTTATAAGATTTACGATAAGATTTTTCATCTGGAACATAATCATAACAGCTCCATCAAAGATTCTATTACCGAAGCCTTTGATAAAGCAGCTAATACTTTTTCAGATCTTGAAGACTCAAAAGAAAAAGAAAAGCTTCAGCAATTCGCATTTATCACTTTGCTCGGATATGACATTTATTTGAGAAAACAAGTAATTGAGAAGATGATCGACCAGTTATACCAACCTGAACAACCTGATAAGAAAAAAAAGAAGAAATAGGCATCTGCCTATTTCTTCATTCGTTTAAATACCATATCATAGCCATCACTTCCATAATTTAGTGAACGATTCACCCGGCTGATGGTCGCCGTGGAAGCACCGGTCTTATCTGCGACTTCTAAGTATGTATGCTTATCATATAACATAGATGCCACTTCAAATCTCTGAGCTAACGATTCTAATTCATTTACCGTACAAAGATCTTCAAAAAATGTAAAACATTCTTCTTCTGTTTCTAATGTTAGTACTGCCTGAAATAATCTTTTGGCCGCTTCTGTCTTGATTTTCTTGCTCATTAGCATTTACTCCCTTTCTGATCTTATAGTTCCACTATACTATATCAGAGTGTTAAAGTAAAGCAATATTTTCTTTATGCCTCTTCGATAGCTGCTTTCATAACACCAATTTTCTCAAGATATCCTCTTGTCTCAGATACAACATCTCCATTCAATGCAAGCAATGCTACAAGGTTTGGGAATGCCATTAATCCGTTACAGATATCTGCGATGGTCCATACTGCACTGACTGTCATAAATGGTCCGATAAATACTGCTAAAATATAAAGCCATTTGAATGCTGTGATCACGAATTTCTTTCCATTTACCAGATATTCTAAGCATCTTTCGCTGTAATATGCCCATCCAAGGATTGTTGTGAATGCGAAGAATACCAGACACATCATTAATATAAATGCTGATACTTTGGCTGGGAATGGAAGTCCTAATGCAAATGCTTTAGTTGTAACTGCGACTCCTTCAAGCCCCATATCCCATGCGCCTGTCATAACGATTGCAAGTCCTGTCATTGTACATACAATAATTGTGTCAATAAATGTTCCTGTCATAGAGACAAGTCCCTGACGTACTGGTTCATTTGTCTGTGCTGCTGCCGCTGCGATCGGTGCTGATCCAAGTCCTGCTTCGTTAGAGAAGATTCCTCGTGCAATACCTTTCTGCATCGCAACTGTCATTGCTCCGATTGCTCCACCTGCTGCTGCTTTTAATCCAAATGCTGACTGTACGATCTGAACAAATGCTGCTGGCACCTGTGGTAAATGTGTAAACACAATGATCAGACAGACACCGATATATGTCACTGCCATAAATGGCACGATAACTTCTGACACTTTAGAGATTCTCTTGATTCCTCCAATGATAACAAGTCCTGCACAAACTGTTACGATAATTCCTGCTACAACGACACTGATAGAATAGTTCATTCCAAATAAGCTGATCGTATGTACATTAGATGGATCAAAGAAGTTATTAACTGCTGATGTGATTCCGTTGACCTGTGTAAATGTTCCGATTCCAAATAGACCTACCATTGTTCCAAATACACAGAATAATTTAGCAAGCCATTTAAAGTTTTTCCCCATTCCTTTTTCAATGTAATAGAATGGTCCACCAAGTGCGTGTCCATCTTCTGCAATTACTCTGTATTTTACTGCTAACATTCCTTCGGCGTATTTTGTTGCCATTCCAAAAAATGCTGCCAGCCACATCCAGAATAATGCTCCTGGTCCACCTGCGACAATCGCTGTTGCACATCCTACGATATTACCAGTTCCGATCGTTGCTGAAAGTGCTGTACATAATGCACCAAAACTTGTGACTTCTCCTTCTCCATCATCTTCGTTATGGAATACATAATGAAGTGCCTTTCCAAGATGTCTGACCTGTAATCCGCGAAGTCTGACTGTCAATAAGATACCTGTAAAAAGGATCAAAACGATCAGAGGCATACCCCAGATAAAATTGTCGATGTTGTTTAGTGCATCGTTTAGCGTGTTTAACATTTTTCATTCCTCCAAAAATAAATCTTTGCGAATGTAAACTTTGAACAGCTTGATTTTTGTATATCTTTGTATACAAAAAAGAGCTGATAAAATCAGCTCTAAAGAGTATCGAATACATTGCTTATAAAGCTCTGTCCTTTTGCCTGAGAGATTAGTTCAGTTTCCTGAACTGTACACCTTCGGCGCTCACTTATGAGACTCTCCAGAGTTCATTTCTTTTTGTTCATCAGAAAGAAATGCCTATGTTTATTTTTCTTATCCGCAATATTTACTTTATATGATGATTCTGATATTTGCAAGTATTTTTTTTAATAATCTGACATTTTCGGCGTACTATACAAAAACATTTGTCTTTCTGTGACATACATGTGCAATATTTCCCACGATTTTTTTCAATAAGTTTCTTTGCTTTTTTCCTGATGCTGTGTTAAACTGATTCAGATACGCTCAATGCGTATGGAAACATTGATTAAAGGAGACAATTTATAATGAACAAACACAAAAGAAGCACTTTCTCTGGAAAGCTCGGCTTTGTATTATCAGCTGCTGGTGCTTCCGTAGGGCTTGGAAATATTTGGAGATTTCCGTATCTTGCTGCAAAGTATGGCGGCGGAATCTTTTTACTTGTTTATATTATACTGGCACTGACCTTCGGTTACACCTTGATCATGGCAGAGACTTCTCTTGGACGCATGACAAGAAAAAGTCCTGTTGGAGCATTTGGAAGTTTCGGAACTTCTCGTTTCGTATCTCTTGGTGGATGGATCAATGCGATCATTCCGATTTTGATCGTTCCTTACTATTCGGTAATCGGTGGATGGGTCATCAAATATCTGATCGAATATTTTTCCGGACACAGCAAAACACTGGCTAGTGATGCTTATTTCACAAGTTTTATTTCCAATGGGACTTCTACAGAGATCTGTTTTTTGATCTTTACGTTATTTACTCTTGGAATCATTTACGCAGGTGTTCGTAATGGAATCGAACGCGTTTCCAAATTTATGATGCCGATCCTGATCGTTTTATCACTGATCATCGCTGTTTATTCTGTGACAAGACCTGGCGCTATCGAGGGCGTTAAATATTTTCTTGTGCCAAACTTTGAGCATTTTTCATGGATGACGGTGGTATCCGCAATGGGACAGATGTTTTATTCTTTGTCGATCGCCATGGGTATTTTGATCACATTTGGTTCTTATATGAAAGAAGATACTTCGATTGAGAATTCTACGGAAAATGTCGAGATTTTCGATACTGCGATCGCAATCATGGCTGGACTTATGATCATTCCTGCAGTTTTCGCTTTCTCTGGCGGAGATACAAAAACTTTACAATCCGGACCCGCACTGATGTTTATTACGATTCCAAAAGTATTTGCAAACATGGGATTTGGAACCGCAATTGGTATTGTTTTCTTCTTATTAGTGCTGTTTGCGGCTGTGACTAGTTCCATTGCGCTTACAGAAAGTGCTGTTTCAACCTTCGAAGATGAATTACACTGGAGCCGTAGAAAATCGACTGTCTTCATGGGTGTGATCATGATTCTTCTCGGAACACTTTCCTGTCTTGGATATGGTCCGCTTGCGAATTTTAAGATTCTTGGAATGCAGTTCCTTGATTTCTTTGATTTTATGACAAACTCCGTGATGATGCCGATTGCTGCGATCGCTACCTGCCTTCTGGTATCCAAAGTCGTTGGAGTTGACAAATTAGAAGAAGAGATTACAAAAGACGGACAGCCTTTTAAACGAAAAGCAGTTTTCTGTTTTATGATCAAATATCTGTGTCCGATCTTTGCAGCGATCATTTTGATCAGCTCTGTAGCAAATGCATTCGGAATTATTACGATGTAAATTAACTTATAACATTGCATACATTCAATGATACACAAAAAGGATGACCGATCTCTCAGTCATCCTTTTTTATATCATTTCTAAATTGTCTTTGAAAGATTATGCCTCATCGATTGCTTTACCGATGTCATTTCTCTTATATTTGTTTGCAAAGTCGATCCATTCTGTTGCTTTGTAAGCATTTGCTCTGGCAGCTTTCAGATCTTCTCCCTTGGCTACAACACCTAAGACACGTCCTCCGTTTGTCACGATCTTATCGCCATCAAACTTTGTTCCCGCATGGAAGACATAGTATCCATCTTTGTCTTTAAATGTGTCTAATCCTTTGATCTCGAATCCCTTGTCATATTTCTCTGGATATCCGTCAGATGCTAAGACAACGCATACTGCTGCATTATCTTCAAATTCTAATTCTACATCAGATAATTTTCCATCGATGCAGGCTTCCATCACATCAATGATATCGTTCTTCATTCTTGGAAGAACGACCTGTGCTTCTGGATCTCCGAAACGTGCATTGTATTCTAAGACTTTTGGTCCGTCTTCTGTGATCATTAATCCTGTAAATAAGATTCCTGTAAATGGTCTTCCCTCTGCTGCCATCGCATCGATCGTTGGCTGGTAGACGTATTTTTCACAGAATGCTTCTACTTCATCGTTGTAGAATGGGCTTGGTGAGAATGTTCCCATACCACCAGTGTTCAGTCCCTGATCTCCGTCTTTGGCACGTTTGTGATCCTGTGCAGATGTCATGCATTTGATTGTTTTTCCATCGCAGAATGCAAGAACAGATACTTCTCTTCCTGTCATAAATTCTTCGATAACGATCTCATTTCCAGCGTCACCAAACTGTTTGTCAAGCATTAATGTCTTAACACCTTCTTTGGCTTCTTCTAATGTATTACAGATCAGTACACCTTTTCCAAGTGCTAATCCGTCGGCTTTTAATACGATCGGCATCTTGGCTGTCTCTAAATACTTGATCGCCTCATCTGGATCTGTAAAGTTCTCATATGCAGCTGTTGGGATATTATATTTCTTCATCAGATCTTTGGAAAATGCTTTGGAACCTTCGATGATCGCTGCATTCTTTCTTGGTCCAAAGACACGAAGTCCTTCTGCTTCAAACGCATCAACGACACCACCAACTAATGGATCGTCCATACCAATGATCGTAAGATCAATTGCGTTTTCTTTGGCAAATGCAACCAGTTTATCGAATTCCATTGCCCCGATATTTACACATTCTGCAAATTCAGCAATTCCGGCGTTTCCTGGTGCACAATAAATCTTGTCTACTTTTGGGCTTTGGGCAACAGACCATGCGATCGCGTGTTCTCTTCCACCGCTTCCTACGATTAAAACTTTCATCTTTCATTTCCTTTCTTTCGTGATCTGAATGATTTATAGATAAATAACTCTTCCGTCTTCGACTTTGATTCTTCCATTGGCGATATCATCGATAGCTTTTGGCATAATGACCCATTCTGCCTGTTCCATGATTCTTCGCTGAAGAACTTCCGGAGTGTCTCCCTGTTTGATCTCTACTGCTTTCTGGGCAATGATCGGACCTGTATCTGTTCCTTCATCAACAAAATGAACGGTTGCTCCAGATACTTTCACTCCTCTTGCCAGAGCCTTCTCATGAACTTTCAGCCCATAATATCCTGTTCCGCAAAATGATGGAATTAAGGATGGATGGATATTGATGATACGATTCTCAAATTCATGAATGATCTTCTCTGGAATCACAACTAAGCATCCCGCAAGAACGATCAGATCGATCTTACGGTCTACAAGTTCATTATACAATGCTTCGTTAAATAAATCTCTTGTCTCAAAATCTTTTGGAGAAAGTGCAACTGCCTCGATATCATGTTTCTTCGCACGCTCGAGTGCATATGCATTCTTATTATTGCTGATCACAACGTCAATCTTGGCATTTGTGATACTTCCATTCTCGATTCCGTCAATGATAGCCTGAAGGTTTGTTCCTCCTCCGGAGACAAGTACTGCCACTTTTAGCATAAAGTAACTCCTTTTTCTCCTGCTTCCATATGACCTACGATATATGGTGTATCTCCTGCTGCTTTGATCGCTTCCATTGTCTTGTCAACGTCTTCTTTATCAACTGCAACTACCATTCCAAGTCCCATGTTGAATGTGTTGTACATCATCTCTTCTGCGATATCTCCTTCTTTGGCAAGAAGTTTAAAGATTGCTGGTACTTCATAGCTGTCTTTCTTCACAACTGCTCTCATTCCTTCTGGAAGCATACGTGGGATATTCTCATAGAATCCACCACCTGTGATATGGCTGCATGCTTTCACTGTAACACCAGCGTCTTTCACGCTCTTTAATGCTTTTACATAGATTCTTGTTGGAGCAAGTAAAGCTTCTCCTAATGTTTTTCCTAATTCATCATAATATGTATTTAGGGATTCTTTGCTCATGTCAAATACTTTTCGTACTAAAGAGAATCCATTGCTGTGAACTCCTGTAGATGCCATACCGATCAAGACATCTCCGTCTTTTAAGTTCTCTCCTGTGATCAGGTCTTTTCTATCACATACGCCAACTGCAAATCCTGCAAGGTCATAATCTTCTTCTGGCATAAGTCCTGGATGTTCTGCTGTCTCTCCACCAATTAAGGCTGCATCTGACTGTACGCATCCTTCAGCTACACCGCTTACGATCTCAGCAATCTTCTCTGGATAGTTCTTACCACATGCAATATAGTCTAAGAAGAATAATGGCTCTCCACCAGCACATGCGATATCATTTACACACATGGCAACGGCATCAATACCGATCGTGTCATGTTTATCAAGGATCATGGCAAGTTTTACTTTTGTTCCACATCCGTCTGTACCTGATAATAAGACTGGATCATCCATGTCTTTGATCTTCTTTAAGGAAAATGCTCCAGAAAATCCTCCAAGTCCGCCAAGTACTTCTTCTCTCATGGTTCTCTTTACGTGTTCTTTCATCAGTTCTACAGATTTGTATCCTGCTTCGATATCCACGCCTGCTTTCTTGTAATCCATTGTTACTTATCCTCCTGATTATTTAAAATATTGATCAATACCATTTGCAATTCCGTCTACCATCTTCTTCTGCATCTTCTTAGTCTGCATCTGTTTATCTTCGGTCTTATTCGTCATAAATCCCATCTCGATCAGTGCAACTGGAATCTTGCT
Organism: uncultured bacterium; assembly: GCA_905215045.1. The sequence continues at coordinate 10,665 of CAJMOO010000043.1, forward strand.
CCAGTTTGTTCCCGTCAGATCATCACGTTTTGATAAACCACGTTTCTTGAATTTGGTTGACCTACAGTAACTATCCAGTATATTCTTTGAAAGTTTCTTGCTCTTATTGCTTAACTTACCTACATAGCGGTTCTTCTTTGATGGATAAAGGACAGAGGCTCCTCTTACCTTTGATCCGGCAGCATCCGCATGCAGTCTGATACAGATATCAGCTCCGCTTTTGTTCGCTCTGATCGCTCTTTGCTTATTGCTGATGTTGACATTCTGCTTTCTTCTTATCATATACACTTTGTAACCGCGTTTCTTTAATTCTTTCTCAAGCTTTAACGCGATCTGTAATGTTAACTTGGACTCTGGGACTTTCGTCTTGACTCCCTGTGTTCCTGATGCTACTTTCGCTTTGCGCTTCTTTGCTCCCGGTCCGATCGGCTCTGTCTTAGAATTCCCCTTTGCCTGATGTCCTGCATCAATTGCAATCTTATAAGTCTTCTTTGTCTTTGCTGCACTTACCGGAAAACTTCCTGTAACTGCGATCATACACATACACAAAAATACTGCTGCAATCTTTTTATTTATAATCTTCTTATTCATAATCTTTGTATCCAACTTTATCAAGCTTCTCTGCTTTGGCTACGACAGACTGTTTCATCTCTTCGCTGTAAGCTTCTAATTTCTCAAGTAATGCTTCATCAGATGTTGCAAGGATCTTCGCTGCAAGAATTCCTGCATTCAGTCCACCATTGATTGCTACAGTTGCTACTGGAATTCCAGATGGCATCTGTACGATAGAATATAAGGAATCCACACCACCAAGGTCAGAAGTCTTCATTGGAATACCGATAACTGGCATTGGGAACAGGGCGGCACACATTCCTGGAAGATGCGCTGCTTTTCCAGCACCTGCAATGATCACTTTCACTCCACGGTCTTTGGCACCTTTTGCCCACTCAAAGAAAATATCAGGTTCTCTGTGTGCGGAAATGATCGTCATCTCAAAATCGATTCCCATCTGATCTAAAAACTCTGCTGCTTTTTTCATGATAGGCATATCAGAATCGCTGCCCATTACAATTGCTACTTTTGCCATGTTCTTTCTCCTTATCTTATGAAATTAACAATAATATTACCCTTATAGGCTTTTATCTTTCTTATCATTGTACTGATTTAGTCGATCTCCGTCAATGGTTCATTTAATGTTTCTGTACCAGAAAGTACAAATTTACCATCATTGATCAGTAAAATCTCATCCCCGCCAAGCGTGATCGCACAGATGGAATCCAATTCTTCATATGGAATCGTAATGTCTGTATGGCACTGAAAATACTCTCCTTCTTTGGAGCGTTCGTTATATTTTGCAACGATTTCTTTGCCATCTGGATTGTGAACTTCTGTCTCTTCACAGTGGCTATAACATGTATCTCCTACCGCAAAATGAGGTCCCATCTTCTCAACGATCAGAATCGGAAGCTGGTATAAAATATCATATTTCTTCGCCATCACATAGGCTGTCGTGTTTGTGCCAACTGCAAACTCGCCCATTGGAAGTGTATCTCTGTTATATAACAGATTTTCTTTGATAAATGCTTTGTTTTCATCTTCTGTTTCAAAATTTTTGCAAGTATATTCAGAGATCATTCCGTCTTTAAAAGCAATTTCAAGATCAACAAACTTGAGATCATTTAAATATACTTCTCCAACATGTAAAACTCCATTGGTTCCTGTTAATTTTGGAGAGGTAAATACTTCCCCAACCGGGATGTTTACATCTGCAAGGCAGTTTTCAAAATTTGTTTCCTTAGACGGATCACTTATCTCATGCATTGCCACATAAAGATCTGTCTTATTATTTCCTTTTCCTTTGACATGGACTTCTACCGCCTGATCCAGTGCATCGATCAAATGCTGCTGAATCTCTCTGTACTTATCCTTATCCAGTGTATTTACTTTCACCACTTCACGGAAGATCTCTTCAAATTTGTCCCCAATCTCAGGAATCGGATATGCGATGATCGTAAAGCTTCTCTGTTCTGGTTTGATATACTGATTCATGATCTCAGACGCTTTGATCTGGAATTCTACCGAAAGCTCCTGCTGTTTCTTGGTTAATTTTAAATTCTCTTCTTTATTCTCTGGTAAAAATGGTGTCTCACCGAATGTCTCCATACAGGCTGGTCCTGCAAATACATAAGCTTCTTCTTTGTAACGTTCATATGCATTGTGATAACATTCTAATTTATGTTTCATAAAACGGTTATCAAAGAAAACAGCCTGGTCATATCTATGGTCATATTCATACTGTGGGTTTGGAGATGATGAAACATAACCAATCTTATTCAGTCCTCGTGTGAGAACTGACTTGCCACAGCGGTAAATGATCGGTGCAAGGCCAATCTCTGCAAATAAACGGACTGCTTCTCTCACAACTGGCTCAAATCCGATCGTGTAACGAATGTTCACACTTCGTTTTGGACTCATATCGATATTATTGATGATAAATCCTTCGTGGAATCCATCCACATAAGTTTTTGCCATAGCCGTGATTTCTTCCTGTGGCAGTTTATTTAAAAACTTCAGAGTATCAATTTCATTTTTTGAAATATACTCTCCATACTGGTATAAGATATCTGGATTACTTAAATCTGATTCCATCACGATCTTTGTTGCAAAATCAAGTCCCGGATCTAACTGTTCTCTTACCCTGTATTCATAGACATCTTCACTGTAATCTCTCATATGATCGAAAATAATATTCTTGATCTGCTGTGGATGTTCTTCTCCTGTCAAAAACAAATTGCTGATCTCCAAAAATAATTCATTGTTGATCACCAGATCAAAGAGTCTTCCTTCGATGGCATAGCTAAATCCGCTACGCATCTCTGCATATAAAAATGAGAAAATCTGTCCGTAATCTTTTCCATATTCCTGTACACAGAATGCTGGATTTCCCAGACTGTTTGTATATTTTTGTGGCGAAATCTCTTCATACCATGTCTCATTCCACTGCTTTAACTGCTTTAATGATTTTTCTTTTGTATCATAGATTTCATTTAAAAATAATAATAAATCTGCCATCTTAGAAAAATAGGAAGCATATTCTCTTGTCTTTTCCACATCTTTCTTTAATTCCAATAATGCGATCTTATTTAATTCATGTCTTTCTGCTAACATTGTATTCAAGCTTCTTCTTCCTTTCCTATTGTCAGATCATTGCGATCAGTCCGATTACAAAAATAACTGCGGAAACCACCAGTACAACTGCATTGCATACACAGCCTATAATCTTCCATTTCATGACTGCTGCGGTATTTTCAAGACTCCGCACCCCTAAATATAATCCTAAGGCAGATACTGCTGTCAGTATCCATCCGGCTGCTCCGCTTAACACTCCACTTGTTCCACCTGTTCTTATAGAACCCAAAAGCAGCAGGTAATATCCAATAATCCCTGCTGCTCCCAAAACCACGGAAATGATAGATTCCCGCGAAACAATTCCGTCAGATGGACGATATGCAAATGTTTTTCTTTTGTTTCTCTTCATTTTGCCGCCCTCTTTCTGTCATATAATTCATATATTATAACCATGATCCTGTACACAACATACCCGATCAGTCCACCAATCGTATTCATCAACAGATCATCGACATCAAAAACCCCTACTTTCATGATCAGCTGGCTTGTTTCGATCAATAAACTGAAGAAAAATGTCGCAAATACTGCGCGGAAAAAAGCTTTCTTCTTATTGATCACAATTGGTATCATAAATCCGAATGGACTAAACGCAAAAATATTTCCAAACAGATTCGTTACAACTGCTTCGGTAGACAACAAATGTCTGTATGTCCAGAAACGATTGATTTCTTTAAACAACACTAAGTTTATATGGGAGGTATCATACCCTGTGTCCCTCCCATATCGTTCACTTAATAATACAAAATAAAATATAACTACAATATAAAGATAAAATAATATTTTTACTCCTCGTCTGGCTAACTTCTTTTTCTCAACCGTCACAAGAACCATCCTTAATGTTTTGCACCATACTGTTCATAGTATGCATCAATTGCTGATTTTAATGTATCATCGATCACAACTTTTCCATTGCATTCTTTGTTATATAAACATTCTACAACTTCGTCCATATCAACGATCGCTGCTGTATCAAATCCATATAATTCTTTCACTTCATCAAGCGCACATTTTTCTCCGCCTTTTCCGATCTCCATACGGTTTAGGGATACCATTAATCCTACGATCTCAACATCCGCAGCTCCTTTTACTTTTGGTACTGTTTCTTCCATTGATTTTCCAGATGTTGTAACATCTTCGATCATGATCACGCGGTCTCCGTCTTTTAGTTCACTTCCAAGGAAATTTCCTTTATCTGCACCGTGATCTTTTGCTTCTTTACGGTCAGAGCAGTAACGTACTTCTTTTCCATATAATTCGCTGTATGCGATTGCTGTTACAACTCCTAATGGAATTCCTTTGTATGCAGGTCCGAATAATACATCAAAATCATCCCCATATGTGCTGTGGATTGCTTTTGCATAATATTCTCCAAGTCTCTTTAACTGAGAACCTGTTACATAAGCTCCTGCATTCATGAAAAATGGGGATTTTCTTCCACTCTTTAATGTGAATTCTCCAAATTTTAATACATCACTTTCTACCATAAACTCGATAAATTCTCTCTTATACTGTTCCATCTTCTGTCTAAACCTCCATCTTATTCATTCTTTGCTAATTTGCGGTATTCGTCATAATAAAAACGAATCACATCTTTTCTTGTCACGATCCCGATAAATTTCTCCTGATCA
>CAJMOO010000044.1 GCA_905215045.1 uncultured bacterium
CTTTATTCTTATAAATATTTCTTCTCTTGTTCTTTCTGACTCATACATGCAACACCATTACAATCAAAATTATACTTGCTATTTCCCCACACGGGTGTTATAGTTAACATCTGGATGGTATTCTCGAAAGAAATCATACCGGCAAATCAGCATAACATAGAACATCACCCGCAGGAAAGCAGGTGATACATGTATGAAAGTAGGATTTATCGGAGCGGGGAAAGTAGGCTGCTCTCTTTATGATTACTTTGTACACAACAATATACCCGTCACAGGGTGTTACACCCGTACACAAGCAAAGGTAAGTGGAACGGAAAAACAGACTCAGAAGATATTTGCAACCTCAATTGATAAAATATTAACAAAGAGTGATGTTCTATTTTTAACAGTACCAGACGATGCGATCAGTACAGTCTGGGAACAAGTCAGAACTTATCCGATACAAGGAAAGTTTATTTGTCATTGCAGCGGATCATTAGGATCAGCTGTTCTTTCTGGAATTGAAGAAACCGGAGCGTACGGTTACTCTATTCATCCAATGTTTCCATTTAAGAGTAAAAAAACTGCATACGAAGATTTATCACAGGCTCTATTCAGTGTGGAAGGAAATGAAGAACACATAGAAGAGATCATGGATCTGTTATCTGCGTGTCCAAATCACATCGTGAGATTAAAAAGCGAAGATAAACCAAAATATCATGCAGCAGCTGTGTTTGCATCGAATCTTGCGGTCGGACTGATCAATCAGGCCAAAAGACTGCTTATGGAGTGTGGATTTGATGAAGATGCAGCACTGAAGGCATTGAAACCGCTGACAGTTACGAACATGAACAATATATTTGATGTTGGAACATGTGATGCACTGACAGGCCCAGTGGAACGCCATGATATCAAAACAGTACAGAAACATCTGAATGCCTTGGATCAGGAGACAAAGGAAACTTATAGTGCTCTGACAAAAGAGATCATAAAACTTGCGCAGATGCGACATCCTGATATTTCTTATGCAGACATGAAACATGTATTGGAGGAAGAAAAATGAAAACAACAGTAAGCACAGTACAGAAGATGAAAGATAACGGGGAAAAGATCACAATGCTCACAGCATACGATTATTCTACCGCAAAATTGTTCGATGAAGCTGGAATCGACACAATGTTAGTTGGAGATTCTTTAGGAATGGTTATGCTTGGATATGACTCAACGATCCCTGTAACGGTCGATGACATGATCCATCATGGAGCAGCCGTTGTAAGAGGAGCCCAAAACGCCATGATCGTTGTCGATATGCCATTTTTATCTTATCACACATCTGTATATGATGCGGTAGCAAATGCTGGACGAATCATGAAAGAAACAGGTTGTACAGCAGTAAAATTAGAAGGCGGCAAAAATGTATGTCCACAGATCGAAGCAATCGTAAATGCACAGATCCCAGTATGTGCCCACATTGGACTGACACCACAGTCATCTAATATGTTTGGTGGATTCAGAGTACAGGGAAAAAGCGAAGAAGCAGCCAAAGAACTGATCGAAGCAGCACAGGCAGTCGAGAAAGCTGGAGCATTTATGTTAGTTTTGGAAGGAATTCCTGAGAAATTAGCAGCGATCATTACAAAGAAAGTACATATTCCAACGATCGGAATCGGAGCAAGTCCAGAATGCGACGGACAGGTACTGGTATATCAGGATATGTTAGCAATGTATGGAAACTTTGTGCCTAAATTTGTAAAACAGTTTGCTCAGGTTGGAGAAGTGATGCAGGGAGCAGTCAAAGACTATATCAATGCAGTTAAAGAAGGAACTTTCCCAGGACCAGAAAATACCTATGCGATCAGTGATGACGTAATTGAAAAATTATATTAAAAATTATCAATATAGATTATTAAAAAGATTCGCAACACAGATTACAAAAAGATATATTTTAGTAAGAATATAACCGAAACAGCAGGGAAATTATAAGGACATATTTTATATAGATTCCCATATATAAATGGGAAGAAGGAGTTTTAACAATGAAAATCGTAGCAACAGTAAAAGAAGTCAGAGAACAGGTAAAAGAATGGAAGAAACAGGGATTAAGCGTAGGTTTCGTTCCAACAATGGGATATCTTCATGAAGGACACAAGAGCCTGATGGACGCAGCAAGAAAAGATAACGATAAAGTCGTTGTAAGTATTTTCGTAAACCCAATGCAGTTTGGACCAACAGAAGACCTTGCAACATATCCAAGAGATTTAGAACATGATGCAGCATTATGCGAAAGCGCAGGAGTAGACTTGATCTTCCATCCAGAACCAGAAGAAATGTATGAGAAAGACTTCTGCTCATTTGTGGATATGACAGGACTTACAGAAGGACTTTGTGGAAAAACTCGTCCAATCCATTTCAGAGGAGTATGTACGGTTGTAAATAAATTCTTCAACATCGTAACACCAGACAGAGCATATTTTGGACAGAAAGACGGACAGCAGTTAGCAGTTATCCGCCGTATGGTACGTGACTTAAATATGGATATCGAGATCGTTGGATGCCCAATCGTTCGTGAAGAAGACGGACTTGCCAAGAGTTCAAGAAATACATATTTATCAGAAGAAGAAAGAAAAGCAGCACTGATCTTATCCAAAACAGTTGCTTTAGGAAAAGAACTTGCCAAGACAGAAAAAGATGCAAACAAAGTCGTAGAAGCAATGAAGAAGAATATCGAGACAGAACCAATGGCTAAGATCGACTATGTAGAGGCAGTCGATGCATTATCCATGGCACCAGTTGAGAAACTTGAAGGAACATGTATGCTTGCGATGGCAGTTTACATTGGAAAGACAAGACTCATTGACAACACACTGATTAACGAATAGACTAAAGGAGAAAGAAAAAATGAACATCAGCATGTTAAAAGGAAAAATTCATAGAGCAACAGTAAAACAGGCAGAATTAGATTATGTAGGAAGTATCACAGTTGATCCTGTATTATTAGAAGCAGCAGGAATCTTAGAATACGAACACGTACATATTGTAGACGTTAACAACGGAAGCCGTTTTGAGACATATACAATTCCAGGAGAACCAGGAAGCGGAATGATCTGCTTAAACGGGCCTGCAGCACGCTGCGTTGCAACAGGAGATAAGATCATCATTATCGCATATGCAGATATGACACCAGAAGAAGCAAAGACATTTGAACCAAAAGTTGTATTTGTAGATGATGACAATCAGATTTCCCGCTGCACAAACTATGAAAGACATGGACGTTTAGAAGATATGTAGGAGAAAGAAGATCATGTTAAAAGGAAAAACGATTGTACTGGGTGTGACAGGAAGTATTGCAGCCTATAAGATGGCGAATGTAGCGAGTATGTTAGTGAAACGTGGATGCGAAGTTCACGTAGTTATGACAAAGAACGCGACAAACTTTATCAACCCAATCGCATTTGAAAGTTTGACCAACACAAAATGTCTTGTAGAAACATTTGACCGTAATTTTCAGTTTCATGTAGCACATGTATCACTGACAGACAAAGCAGATGCTATGCTGATCGCACCAGCGTCAGCCAACATCATTGGTAAGATTGCAAATGGAATTGCAGACGATATGTTATCAACAACTGTGATGGCATGTAATAAACCAGTGATCATCTCACCAGCGATGAACACAAAGATGTATAACAATGCAATCCTGCAGGATAATCTTGATAAATTAAGAAGATTTGGATATGAGATCGTAGAGCCTGCGAATGGACATCTGGCATGTGGAACAAGTGGTGCAGGAAAGATGCCTTCAGAAGAAGTGCTGGTTGCACATCTTGAGAGAGTGATCGCCAAAGAAAAAGACTTAAAAGGCAAGAAAGTCCTTGTGACAGCAGGGCCAACGATCGAAGCAATCGATCCAGTACGTTATATTTCCAATCATTCCTCAGGAAAGATGGGATATGCGATCGCTAAGATGGCGATGCTTCGTGGAGCGGATGTTACGTTAGTCACAGGAAAGACAGCGATCGAACCCCCGATGTTTGTAGATGTTGTTCCGATCGTGAGTGCACAGGATATGTACGATGCAGTGATAAGCAGAAGCGATGAACAAGATATCATCATCAAATCTGCAGCTGTTGCAGATTATACACCAGCGAATGTCAGCGATCAGAAAGTCAAGAAAAAAGACGGAGATATGGCGATTGAACTGGTAAGGACAAAAGATATTTTAAAGACACTTGGAGAGAATAAAAAAGAAGGTCAGTTCTTATGTGGTTTTTCCATGGAAACACAGAACATGTTAGAAAACTCTAGAGCTAAACTAGAGAAGAAAAAGATCGACATGATCGCAGCCAATAACTTAAAGGAACAGGGAGCTGGATTCAACACAGATACAAACGTGATCACACTGATCACAAAGGATGAAGAAAAGCAGCTTCCAAAGATGACAAAAGAAGAAGTTGCAGATGCACTTCTTGATTTTATCGTTTCTAAAAATTAAATAAAATAATCGATCAAATTCTGGTTTCTTCGTATGACTATGGTATAATAATAGATATTAATACCAAAGGAGAGTTAATGGGATGAAAGCAGTAAATAAAGTTCGGTTGATCTATTTACCAGCGATCGTGCTACCAATCTTTGTGATGATAGTATCGATCGCTGGTTTGAGTATAGGGTATTCAAGAATCAACAAGGCAGACCTCTCAGCAGGGTCCTTTGAACGATTTGTGAATCCATTAAAGACGATGAATACCGAGACACAGGAAATTTTCTTTGAATTAGAAGATCACGTAAAGAAAGATCCACAAATCTTTGACAATGAACAGTATTTAAATGATCTCAATGAACGTTTAAAAGCGAAGGATTCCTATCTGATCGTCCGTAAAAATGGTCAGATCCAATATATAGGGAAGAAAAAAGTATCTGATAAATTAATTCATAAACTTCCATCCTATGGGAATAAAGACAGTGATGCAGACCGTGGCTTTTTTGTCAGCAGACCAGGAAACTATCTTGTAAAACAGCAGGACTTTAAATACAATGATGGCGGACAAGGATCTGTTTTTATCATGACAGATCTTGGAACAGTACTTCCACATTACCGCAATATTATTATTCAGGTATCCTGCGCTGTGATAGGGGTATTGATCTTAACAAGTACCTTTTTATCATGGTTTATGTATCGTGAATTCGTCGGCCCGATCCGTGAATTAAAAGCAGGTGCAGAACGTATCAAGGAAGGGAATCTTGACAACGATGTAGTGATCAACAGTGGTGGAGAAGAAATCAGGGAATTGTGCAATGCATTTAATGAGATGAGGGCAGAATTGAAAGACTCGATCGATGCAAGAATTGTTTATGAGAAGCAAAACAGAGATTTGATCAGTAACATTTCCCATGACCTGAAGACTCCGATCACAGCGATCAAGGGATATGTAGAAGGAATCATGGATGGTGTAGCCGATACACCTGAGAAGATGGATCGTTACATTAAGACGGTCTATAACAAGGCAAATGATATGAATGTATTGATCAATGAATTATCATTATACTCTAAGATTGATTCGAATATCATTCCGTATAATTTTGAGAAGATCAACATCAATTCGTATTTTAAAGACTGTGTCGATGAGATCGGAGCAGACCTTGAGCAAAGAGGCATGATGTTCTCTTATCGCAATTACTGTGCAGCCAATGTCATGGTAACAGCAGATCCGGAACAGCTTAAGAGAGTGATAAACAATATTATCAATAATGCATGCAAATACAATAACAAAGCAAAAGGAAAAGTAGGAATTACGTTAACAGAATATGACCGAAAGGTACAGGTAGCGATCAAGGACAATGGAATCGGAATTTCCAAAGAAGATCTTCCACATATTTTTAGAAGAACCTATCGTGCAGATATGTCGAGAAATTCAGCAGGTGGAAGTGGTCTTGGATTATCTATTTGTAAGAAGATCATCGAAGAACATGGCGGTGAGATCTGGGCAGAGAGTAAGCTGCGTGCTGGAACGACAATATTCTTTACACTAAATAAAGTAATCGATCAGTCAAAGGAGAAATAACATGAGCAAAGTATTAATCGTAGAAGACGAACTTTCAATTGCAGAATTAGAGAAAGATTATCTGGAATTAAGTTCTTTTGAAGTAGAAATCGAAACAGATGGACAACAGGGACTTGAGAAGGCTCTAAAAAATGATTTTGATATGATCATTTTAGATATCATGTTACCTGGAGTTGATGGATTTGAGATCTGTAAGCAGATTCGAGAAGCAAAAGAAATTCCGATCCTTATGGTATCTGCAAGAAAAGAAGATATCGATAAGATCCGAGGGTTAGGACTTGGTGCAGATGATTATATCACAAAGCCATTTAGTCCAAGTGAACTTGTAGCAAGAGTGAAGGCACATCTGAATCGTTATCAGCGCCTTGTAAATAATCAGATGGAAGTCAATGATATCATTGAGATCCGTGGATTGAAGATTGATAAGACTGCAAGACGTGTATACTTAAATGGAGAGGAAAAAGTCTTTACAACGAAAGAATTTGATCTTTTAACATTCCTTGCAGGACATCCAAACAGAGTCTTTACCAAGGAAGAATTATTTAATAAGATCTGGGATATGGAATCTTTAGGAGATATCGCAACCGTTACGGTTCATATCAAGAAGATCAGGGAGAAGATCGAAGTTAACACAGCAAAACCTCAATATATCGAGACAATATGGGGTGTTGGATATCGTTTCAAGATGTAGGAGATTTTTATGAGAAAGAATAAAAAGATAAATATCATATATAAAGATGACCAGATCGTTGTCTGTGAGAAGCCAAAAGGAATCCCCGTTTCCAGTGACAAGACGGGCGACATGGATCTTTTGCATCAGCTTAAAAATCAACTGTTTTTTGAGGAAAATACAGATGGGGAGCCACAGCTTTATTTAGTTCACCGCTTAGACCGTCCAGTTGGCGGGGTAATGGTATTTGCAAGAACCAAGAAGGCAGCTGCATCTCTGACAGAACAGATCAAAGATCATACTTTTGAGAAAGACTATCAGGCAGTATTGACCGGATGGCTGCCTGACGACGAAGGGACATTCAGGGATTATTTATTAAAAGATCCGAAGAATAATGTATCCAAAATTGTCAAAGAAGGAACGCCAGGAGCCAAAGAAGCGATCCTTGACTATGAAGTTATTGATATGATGGAAGATTCCAAGATGAAATACACGTATTGTCTGATCCATTTAGAGACAGGCCGTCACCATCAGATCCGTGTTCAGACATCAAGCAGAGGATTTGGAATCTGGGGAGATACAAAGTATAATCCGATCTATCAAAAGACAAAGAAGAAATACAAAGAGATCGGTCTATTTGCAGCACGAATCGCATTTGAACATCCAACAACAGGTGAGAGAATGGTATTTAAAGCAGATCCAAGTGGAGAAGCATTTGACTTATTAGAGATGACGGAATAAACAGGAGATGATAAGAAAAGATGAGATTTAGACCATGCATTGACATTCACAATGGCAAGATCAAACAGATTGTAGGAGGAAGTCTTCTTGATCAGGGAGATTTTGCAACAGAGAATTTTGTATCCGAAAAAGATGGTACATTTTATGGAAAATTATATAAAGAGAATCATTTGAATGGTGGACATATCATCATGCTGAATGCCAGAGATTCGAAGTACTACGAAGAAGATAAGGTACAGGCATTAAAGGCGTTGAAAGCATTTGAAGGGGGTCTTCAGATCGGTGGAGGGATCACAGATGAGAATGCGAAAGAATTCATTGAATCTGGCGCATCACATGTGATCGTAACATCTTTTGTATTTGCAGGTGGAAAGGTTCATTATGACAGACTGGATGCTCTAAAAGAACAGGTAGGAAGAGAACATCTGGTACTTGACCTTAGTTGTCGAAAGAGAGATGACAAATACTATATCACAACAGACCGCTGGCAGAAGTTTACGGAAGAAGAATTAACCATAGAACTTCTGCACAAACTGGAATCATGGTGTGATGAATATCTGATTCATGGAGTTGATGTAGAAGGAAAAGCACAGGGGATCGATCAGGAACTCGTGCAATTATTAGCTCGATATAATGGCAATAAAGTCACATATGCAGGTGGAGTTAAGAATTTTGACGATCTGGAATTGCTGAAAAACTATGGAAATGATAAGATTGATGTGACGATCGGAAGTGCCTTAGACTTATTTGGTGGAGATATGGAATTTTCGAAAGTCTTAGAATATTGCGATGCAACGATAACAAATCTGAATTAAGTAATACTTTCACATGGAGTAGAAAGAGTATGGAAGGGAGGCTTGAATATATGAAACTATTATATGAAGCCAGCAATTTTACGATACAAGCAAGATGGGTCATTCCATTTGCTATTTTAGGAATTATAGGAGTATTACTGCTCTTATGTTCACGGAAACCATTTTTTAAGTTGTTAGCTGCAGTGTGTCTTGTAATCTGTGCGATCGCAGCACTTAGATTCTGTTTTGGATATGTGCAGGTGATCCAAGCATATAAGCAAGGAAATTACAAGAGTGTTGAAGGATATGTAGAGAATTTTGTACCAGCATCCAGCGGTGGAGAAGATCAGGAAGATATGGAAGAAGAAAGCTTTGATATCAAGGGTGTTCATTTTTCCTATGGTGATAAATTTATTAAGAAGTTTGGTTACCACAGACCATCGACACAGGGTGGATATATCAAGAAAGACGGTCAGTATCTCAAGATCGGTTATATTTCAACGGAAAAAGGATATGTCATCGTTAAGATTCAGGAAAGAAAATAAAAGAATATTTTACAACAAAAAATACCGGAAACTTTCAAATGATAAGTTTCCGGTATTTTGCATTTTAGATTCTTATGCAATAATAAGAAATTAATTCTTACGCATAAATTCAGCACTCTTCTTAGTAAGTTTTGCACGCAGACCACGTTTTTCAGGTTCAGGTGGTGCAACATTACGAAGATTCTTGATGGATGTGATATAAATACCACTGACAACAGCTTTGATCTCAGCCTTTACAGGAACGTCATCGAAGATTGCCTCATCACACAATAATGGAGTGATCTTTGGTCCAATCTTTGCTTTAACAACTGGTACCTTAGACATCTTAGCACGTTTCGGAATGTTATCAGTTACCATCTTAGGAAATCCAGCTTCCATGATCTTCATTCGCTTCTTATCTATGACAAGCATATTCACTGTCTGTGCCATCTGATCTAACTGCGCACGCTGCTCTTCCTGTTTTGCCTGCATCTTTCTACCAACAAAATACAGAACACCAAGAATGATCGCAGCAATTACCGCAATAATAAGGATAACTGTCCATACACTCATATTATCTTCTCCTCCTAATATATACATTTGAATATCTTAACTATTATAGCATTTTTTCCTTAACTTGTCTTATGTTTTTTTCGCATTTCGATAATTTCTTCACGAATTGTAGCACCGAGATGCTTTTTCTCAGCTCTTTCAAGCTGATCAGGATAGATTGGCTGTCCAAAAGTAATATGAACAGTTGTTGGTTTTACCTGAAAACGTCTGTTATTCTCTAAGATATCAGAAGTACCTGAAATTGCCATCGGAATTACAGGAACACCAGCTTTCAGAGCAGGACGTAAACTTCCTTCTTTGAACTCATGAGGATCTTCATCCTGACTTCTGGTACCTTCTGGGAAGATCGCAATGGAAAAACCATCTTTCAAAAGTTTTGTACCTTCATTCATGGTAGCAAGTCCAGCTTTGATATTCTTACGATCTAAAAACAGGCAGTTGATAAAACGCATCCAGTGGGATAGACAAGGAATCTTTTCCATTTCTTTCTTGGCAAAAAATCCCATTCCACGTTCAGTAGCAACGTAGCTGCATAAAATATCATAATAACTGCTATGATTTCCAACATATAAAACAGCACCATCTTCTGGTATGTTTTCCTGACCATCAACAATTAATTTTGTACCAGCCATAGCAAGACAGATCTTAAAAGATCGTAAGATCATGCGTTGTGCTATGGATGAACGTTTATGAGCTTTTCCAGTTTTGTTCCAATGATCAAACAATGGATAAAGCGGTGCGGTTAATGTCAGGAAAAAGAACAGATAAATAATATCTGCAAAAAAACGAATCATGATCGTTCTCCCTTCTATAAATGATTTTATTTTTTGTGATTTGCATCAAGCAATTCATTCTTTAATTTGTAAAGAGGCATGGAAAGATCGACATAGACTTCCTGTGGATTCACAAGACGTCTGCTCTCATCCCATAACGTGTTCAATTCATCCTTACAATAGGAACGGATGTCCATAACAGAAGGACTCTTGTAAACACATTGACCTTTGATAAAGATTGGAACTAAAAGTTCACGCATTGTATAAGTACCACCAGCAAGTGTAGACTTCTTCCAAGTAGCCTGAGGATCAAAGATTGTCAGATCGTCAGATTCATCATAATGTTCCCCGACAAGACAGATCAGATCACCACGGATCTTTCCATCTTCCTTTCCGTAGATACGATAAATCGTTTTATTTCCAGGATTTGTGATCTTTGCAGGATTCTCAGAAATCTTGATCTTAGCAGTAAATTCATCAGCACCTTTTGGTTTAGAGGCAGCAAGTTTATAGACACCTCCAAATGCAGGACAATCTGCAGAAGTGATCAGTTTTGTACCAACACCCCATGAAGTGATCGGTGCACCCTGAGATTTTAAGCTTGTGATCAGATTCTCATCAAGGTCTCCAGAAGCAGCGATCACTGCATCAGGAAAACCTGCTTCATCAAGCATGATACGGGCTTTCTTTGTAAGATAAGCAAGATCCCCACTGTCTAAACGGATTCCATAGTGCTTTGGCATATGACCTTCTGCTCTTAATTCTTCAAATACACGGATCGCATTTGGAACACCAGAACGAAGAGTGTCATAAGTGTCAACAAGTAAAGTGCAGGAATCTGGATAAAGATCTGCATAAGCACGGAAAGCATGATATTCGTCATCAAAACTCATGATCCAGCTGTGTGCATGAGTTCCAAGGATCGGAATATCAAAACACTTACCAGCAAGTACATTCGAAGTACCATCACAACCACCGATCACGGCAGCACGGGCACCATAAGTACCAGCGTCAGGTCCCTGAGCACGTCGAAGTCCGAATTCCATAACACCACTTCCACCAGCAGCATAAACTACACGAGAAGCTTTCGTAGCGATCAGACTTTGATGATTGATGATATTAAGGAGCGCAGTTTCTACAAGCTGTGCCTCCATGATAGGTGCTTTCACTTTCAGAAGAGGTTCTCTTGGAAATACAACAGTTCCTTCTGCGATCGCATAAATATCTCCTGTAAAATGATATCCAGCAAGATATTCCAGAAAATCTTCATCAAAAATCCCTTGATTACGAAGATAGTCAATATCATCATATGAAAAAGATAAGTTTTTGATATAATCAATGACCTGATCGAGTCCGCAAGTGATCGCATAGCCACTTCCAGAAGGATTATCACGGTAAAAAACATCAAAAACTACAGTTTCATCATTCCCTGTTTTAAAATATCCTTGCATCATGGTTAATTCATAAAGATCTGTGAGCAAGGTAAGATGATTTATATCCATTAAATACTCCTTTTCAACATAAAAATAGAAGGGTCAGGATAAGCTGCCCTATAACAACTTCAGTATAACATAATCTGATAAAAACGAACAGTATTCTTATAAAAGTTGTGAAGTGACGATTTCCTTTAATTTCTCCATTGTTTCATCCTCGTCAGATCCAGAAACGATCAGACTTACTTTATCATTGTAGGAGATACAAGCAGACATTAGACGGATCGCATTGGATACATCGATTTCTCCTCCATCATATTCTAGTGTAACACAAGAAGCACTTTTACATGCGATACTTGCAAGAGCAGCTACAGGCTGTGCGTGAAGTCCACGGTCAGATGTAATTGTAAAATCATATCTTTTCATAAAATATAAGAGTCCTTTCATATTTTTTTCTATTGTAACATAAAATAGTAAGACGGACAAAAGGAGGATTGGAATGAGGTACAAAATGACATATATATTATTTTTATTTTTTTTGTTAACAACGATTCCATATATTATTACGATATATATCAATAAAGAAAACAAGAAAAATATTTCGTTTGAAAACTATGACAGTGGATATAAAATACAAGACAAGGACCAAGATATTGATTTGGAAAGTTACCTTTTAAAAATCCTCCCAGGACAGATTTCCATGGATCAAGAAGAAGAAACGATCAAATGCCAGGCTGTGATCTTAAGGACAGATCTGATCCGGAAAATGAGCAGATCAAAGAAGATAAAGATGGAAAGCATACCATATCAGCTGTACAAAGACGAACAATATAAAAGTAAACTGGGCGATCGTGCCTATGAGATCATGGATCAGAAACGAAAAAAAGCAGTCAAAGAAACGATCGGAAAGGTGATCACATACAAAGGAACATTGATCGAACCATATTTTCATGCAGTGAGTGTGGGGATGACATTAGATGCAAGTGAATGGTTCGGGAAAAAGATTCCTTATCTAAGACAGAAAGAAAGTTTAAGTGATATCGAATCCAAAGATTATATGTCAATTAAGACAATTTCATATCAAAGGATGCAGATTATACTAGAAGAACACATGAAAAAGAAAATTACCATACAACAATTACAAAAAAATCTGAGAATTTTAACGGTAACAAAGAATGGATATGTCAAACAGATCAAGGTCGTATCATATATCATTTCTGGAGAAGATTTTGCAAGATGGCTGCAACTGGCATCCAATAATTTTTATTTTGAACAATATAAAGGAAATTTAAGGATCATCTGTCTCGGAAAGGGAAATGGATTAGGATTAAGCCAGTATGGTGCAGATCAGATGGCAAAGCAAGGAAAAACCTATCAAAAAATATTAAAATATTACTATCCAAAAACAATGATTCAAAAACTATATGAATAAACAGATGGAAATGGGCAAAACTATGTTTGAGGTGATGAAAATGAGAAAAAATAACAAACAAAACCCATTTCCGCTGCGCAAATATTATGGGGCAATGATCATAGGATTCGTATTCTTTCTTGGAATCATGGCGTACTACAGTGCGACATTCCGCCAGAGGAGAGATCAGGCAAAACAGGAAGTCAGCCTGGAAGAAGAATCGATCGGAGCTAATAACAGCGCAACACAGGAAAAAACAAAAACAACAACGCAAGACAAGAAAGAAACAGAGACAACGGCACAAATGAAACGTACCATGAGTGAAAGTGTTACGTATAATGGTACATCCAAATTGACATGGCCGATCAAAGGCAATATCATTCTTCCATACAGTGTAAATTCAACCATCTATTTTGAATCTCTTGACCAGTACCGTATCAACAAAGGAATCCTGATCGAAGCAAAAGAAGGAGACGAGGTGAAGGCAGTCCGTAAGGCAAAGGTAAGAGAAATTAAAAAATCAGCAGAATATGGACAAACGGTATTGATGGATCTTGGAAATGAATATACCGTATTATACGGACAACTTAAAGATATCAGAGTAAAAGAAGGAACAATGGTCAATGCAGGAGAAGTTATTGCAAAAGTCGCAAAGCCGACAAGTTATTACACATTAGAAGGAACGAATCTCTATTTTCAGATGGAAAAAGATAAAAAAAGTGTAGACCCTTTAAAATATCTGGAATAAAATAAAGTGAGAAAATAACAGCCATAACATATCTGGTTGATGTAGAGGAAAGGCGGTCAGAGAACATCTGACAGCCTTTCTTCAAAGAAAATGAAGATCAGGGCTGGATCAATATACAGATAGACAGAGGATAAGACAGATGAAGAATGTAACGTACATATTAAAATGCAGTGATAACAGTTTATACACAGGATGGACTAACGATATCAAACATCGCCTGAAGATGCATAATGAAGGAAAAGGTGCAAAATATACAAGAGGACGAGGACCAGTAGAACTTGTGTATCTTGAAGAATTTGATACAAAGCAGGAAGCAATGAGTAAAGAAGCAAAGATTAAACGTCTTACCAGAAAGGAAAAACTCCTGTTAATAGAAAACTACCAACAGGAGCAAAAATTAAATCTGGAACATTAAGATCATATGGCATAAACTTCCACCCATAACAAACAGATGAAAGATCTCATGCAGACCAAAATTCTTCCAGTGATTTTCGAACCAAGGAATCTTTAGTGCATAGATCACACCACCAACTGTATAAATGATACCGCCAGCAAGTAGCCATCCAAAAGATGTCTTGGATAAACTATGGATGATCGGTGCGATCGCAACGATACAAAGCCATCCCATTGCGATATACATGATAGAAGATACCCACTTCGGACAAGTTACCCAGAACATCTTAAATACGATACCAAGGATCGCGATGATCCAGATCACGGATAAAAGTCCATATCCAAGCGTGCCGCCAAGAACGATCGTACAGATCGGTGTGTAAGAACCAGCGATCAGAACAAAGATCATTGCATGGTCAAGTTTCTTTAACTTCTTATTGATCGTTGGTGAAATATTAAAAGAGTGATAAGCAGTACTTGCACCATAAAGACCAATCATACTTATAGTAAATATGATCAAAGAGATAATGCGTACATAATCACCGCTTAAAAAGCTCTTGATGATCAATGGAATGGAAACGATCGCGGCCAGGATCATTCCGATCAAATGGGTAATTGCACTTCCTGGATCTTTTAATTTATGTTTCATGGTAAAACCTCCAATCATTCTAGTGTTATAAAATTCAATACGTAGTATTAAAAACCACATCTAACTTTCTTACATACTACAACTATTCGAGGGATATTGCAAGGGGTTTTCAAAAAAAAGTGAATCTGGTATAATGTTACCTATTATATGATTAAGAAAAAAAGTAATAGACAGAATGGGATATTAATATGGAAAAAACAAAGAAAGCCTATGAGATCGTCATAGATAGTATCAAAGAACAGATCATGAATCAGGAACTTGTTCTTGGACAAGGCCTTCCACCAGAGAGAGAAATCTCAGAGAAGCTTGGAGTCAGTAGGAATTCCGTTCGTGAAGCGTTGAAGATCTTAACTGTCATGGGAGTGGTCTCAAGCAGACAAGGAGCAGGAAATTATATATCAGGAAATTTTAAGGGATATATGGTAGATGCCCTTTCTATGATGTTTATGCTTGATAAGCTTGATTATGACCAGATCAACCAGATCCGTATCGGACTGGAGATGCAGG
>CAJMOO010000045.1 GCA_905215045.1 uncultured bacterium
TTCCGTTTCTCTTCTGAGAAACTCCACTGTGCTGAACAGGCTTAAAGCCTAACAAAAAAATAGTCATCATATCAGCTTGTTTTCGCCGATATAATGACTATTTTTTATTTGTTTTCTAATATTCCATTTCTCAAAATATTAAGGTGTGTTACCATGCTATATTTTGCTTTATATATATCACGTTCTACGATTGCCTCTGCAATATTTCTATGCTGTATGATCGTATCATCCTTGTATCTATCTCTTGTAACTCCAATATTAAGTTGAACAGATGACGTGATCACTGGTATTAATTTCTTGACAACTGTATTCCCACTGCATTCTGCAACCATCTGATGAAAAAGTGCATCTTCCTGTCGATAAGGTTTGTTCTCTTTGATCAATTCTTCTACCTTATCACATATATTCATCATATTCTTTATCTGTTCTTTCGTTGCATTAACACATGCAAGTGCTGCTATCTCTGGTTCCAGCATCAAACGAACATCCATCATATCTAACGCAAGGCTTTCATCTGATCCTTCAAAAGCTAATCCTAACGGATCCTCTGGAATACCATTCTTATATGAGACAAAAGTTCCAGCCCCTCTTCTAACTTCTAATATATTTCTGGAAACAAGGCTTCGAATTGCCTCACGAATCGTTCCTCGTCCAACATTCAAACGTTTTGCCAGCTCATATTCATTCTCAAGCCTTTGTCCTGGTTCCATATTGTTATCTTTTATTAATTTGATGATATCGTCTGCTGCAATCTGTGCAAGAGATTTTGTTTTTCCTTCTTTTTCCATATTGTTCTTTCTATTATACCAAGGAGATTACTCACGGAATGTAATCTCTCCTGTTTTCTCATCCATAGCATCTACGATCGCAAGGGATTCTAAGTGTGTCTGTTTTCTTAAGAAATCTCCACCTGGCTGGAATCCTTTCTCGATCACGACTCCTGCTCCGACCAGTTCTGCTCCGGAATCTTTGACTAATTTCGCTAATCCTTCTAAGGCTTTACCGTTGGCAAGGAAATCGTCGATCAGCAATACATGATCTCCTTCTCCTAAGAATTCTTTGGATACAATGATGTCGTAGACTCTTCCATGTGTGAATGATTCTACCTTTGTTGTATATACATCTCCCGCGATGTTCTTTGTCTGTGTTTTCTTTGCAAATACGACTGGTACATCAAAAATCTCTGCCACAACACAGGCGATTCCGATTCCTGATGCCTCGATCGTAAGGATCTTATTGATATCTTCGCCTTCAAAACGTTTCTTAAATTCTTTACCGATCTCACGGAATAATTTTACATCCATCTGATGATTCAAAAAGCGGTCTACTTTGAGGACATTTCCTTCTTTCACGACTCCATCTTTTCGAATTCTCTCTTTTAATAATTCCATCACTTGGCCTCCACGCTCTTTTGTATTTTAAATAATATTTTAACTACTTTTTCCTCGCTTTGCAAGCATTGCTTGCATTTCTTTTGGATAATCTATATCGCAAAGTTCAGTTTCTTCCAATACCTTGAAAAATCTGGCATTTTCTATGTGTTTTTTGAGGATTTTCTTGCCACCTTGATCTTTTGTAAGCGATAACAATTCTCGTTTATATTTCTTTGAGAACCATACGGGATTCCCAAGGTTTTCTTCTGTTCTAACACAGCCAAGTTCACAAGATTCATCTGCCATAAAAGAGAGAAATCTTTCGATTGTCTCTCTTGTCATATTGGGCTGGTCTGCTACGAAAAATGTATAGAATTCTGCATCTTTCGCTGCTTTGATCCCTGCTTTGATCGACCATGAAATCCCATATTTACTTTCTGGACAAAACACTGTCGTTATTGGGTCGTATTGTGTTTGCTTCATAATTTCCTGATACTGTGTGACAACAATGATCTCAAACCCTTCATGATCTTTGCATAGATCGATCAATCGGTCCAATCCATAACGATACATTGGCTTGGTTCCGATCATTTGCAATAATTTATTCTCCTGACCGAAACGTTTGCTGTTTCCTGATGCAAGATAAATGACCGCTGCTTTTATTTTATCCATGTTATATTATTCTTTCTCCAATAATCCCATAACGATCTTTTCACTGGTGATCGGCAATTCTCGGATCCATAATCCGGTTGCATTAAATACGGCATGGGCTAATGCTGGAGATGGTGTGTTGATAACGATCTCTCCAATGGATTTTGCTCCAAATGGTCCTGTTGGCTCATAACTGCTCTCAAATTCTACACGAAGCTTTCCAACATCGACTCTTGCTGGAACTTTATACTGCATGAAAGAATTTTGTTTTACATATCCATTTGGTGTGTAATCAACACCCTCATACAATGCCATTCCGATTCCCTGACCGAGCCCGCCTTCTACCTGAACTCTTGCAAGATTTGGATTGACTGGTGTTCCACAATCTACGACCGCAACATAATCTAAGATTTCAATATGTCCTGTCTCTTTATCAAGCTCAATCTCAACCATTCCTACCATAAATGGTGGTGGGGATACTGGAGAACTGTTTGTCTCTGTCACCTGGAAAGTTTCATTATTGTTGCACATAGATGCTGTTGCGATGTCCACTAATGAAACTTCTTTGCCGCTCTCTGCATCTCTGACTTTCTTTCCGTCAAATTCCAGAGTATCTATATCTGCAGCTTCCATCATCTCAGCTGCTTTATTGAAAATATGTCCCTTTAATTTTTCGCAGGCACGTTCCACTGCTTTTCCTGTGACGTAGGTAGAACTTGATGCGTAAGATCCAGAATCGTATGGTGATGTATCTGTGTCTGCTCCGCTGACCATGATATCATCAATAGAACATTCCAGACATTCTGCCGCCATCTGGGCCAAGATCGTATCACATCCAGTTCCCATATCCGCTGCTGCAATAGAAAGTGTATACAATCCATCGTCATTTAATTTGATCGTTGCAGAACCAACGTCAACGCCTGAAATACCGGAACCCTGCATCGCCATTGACAGTCCGACACTTCGAACTTTTCCATTTCCCATATCTTTGCATGGATATTTTTCATCCCATTTGATCATCTCTTTTGCACGTGCAAGGCATCGATCCAAAGCACAGCTGTTTGCTGTTTCTCCATAATATGCTGGCATCACATCGCCTTCACGGACCATATTCATCTCACGGATCTTCGTTGGGTCCATTCCTATCTTAGCTGCAAGTTCACTGACTGCTGATTCCAGCGCAAACACACCCTGTGTCGCACCATATCCACGATAAGCCCCAGCTGACATACGATTTGTATACACAACATCATATGCAAAACGATGTGCTTCCAGATCTCGATATAACGGAATTGATTTATGCCCAGATAACCCTACCGTTGTTGGACCATGTTCTCCATAGGCTCCTGTATTGGATAATGTATAAACATCGATCGCACGGATCTTTCCATTCTTGTTTGCTCCGACACGAACTGTTACCTGCATCTCATGTCTTGGTGAAGATGCGATCTGAGACTCTTCTCTTGAAAAAATGATCTTGGATGGTTTCTTTGTCATCCATGTGACAAATGCTGGATATACTTCGGAGATAGAACTCTGTTTTGCTCCAAATCCTCCACCAATTCTTGGTTTTGATACACGAATCTTTGATTTTGGAATGCATAATGCGTTGGATAAGATCCTTCGTACATGGAATACAATCTGTGTAGAACTAACAACGTTCAATCTTCCATATTCATCAATAAAACAATAAGTTCTGAATGTCTCCATCATTGCCTGCTGATTTGCTTTTGTATGATATGTATGTTCTACAACCACGTCGCAATCTGCTAATACCGCATCGACATCTCCTTCGTGTGTTTCTTCTGTTGCACACAAGTTTTTCTTATTATCTGCACCAATATTACATAATGCTTTCCAGTTATCTTCTGGATGCACTAGCGGTGTATCTTTATCCATTGCCTTACGTGGATCTAAGTTTGCTGGCAGTACTTCGTATTCCACACGTAACATCTTGATCGCCTGATCAACGCACTTTTCATTCTCCCCAGCAACGATTGCAACGGGATCTCCAACATAACGGACATGCTGATCCAGAATCTGTCTGTCATATGGGCTTAATTCCGGATATGTCTGTCCTGCCATCGTAAAACGTTCCTGTGGCACATCTTCCCATGTATAAATCGCCTCAATCCCTGGCACTTTCATAGCAAACTGAGTGTTGATCGATTTGATCATTGCGTTCGCATATGGACTTCGAAGTAATTTCACGATCAGACATTCTTTTGGTGCCTTATCGTTTGTAAATACAGGTTTCCCTGTCACAAGTGCCATAGCGTCTTTTTTCATGATCGGCTGGTTAACTACTTTCATTCGGCACCTCCATCTTTATTTTTCTTATATTCCAAAAAGTCTAAAATTCCTCGAAGCTGTCCTTCATATCCAGAACATCTGCAAAGATTCCCCGCAAGGTATTCTTTGATCTCTTCTTCACTCGGATCTGGAATCTCTCTAAATAATGCGATCGCATTCATGATCATTCCTGGGTTACAAAATCCGCACTGTTCAGCCCCTTGGTTCGCAATAAAAGCTCCAAACTCAGCTGCTTCTTCCTGCAATCCTTCTAAGGTATCGATCTTGTGTCCATCAACTCTTGCTGCAAGAATGGAACATGATAAGATTGGCTGGTCATCCATAAATACCGTACATAATCCGCAATTTGATGTCTCACATCCACGTTTCACACTGTAACAGCCAAGATCTCTGACAAGATCGATCAGGAGAGTGTCTGCATCAATCTGTGGGGTTACTTTCTTTCCATTTAATGTAAATGTAATCTCCATGTTTATTTTTCTCTCCTTTCTTCTAACTGTTCAAAGCCTCTTCTTAATAAGACTTTTGATAATTGTTCACGGTAAGCAGCACTTCCTCTCATGTTGCTTCCAAAATTCATCTGACCGGTCACTTCATCTGCGAGTTTTCTTCTTCCTTCATCATCTTTGATCTGATCCATCCACTGATCTGATAATCTGACTCTGCAAGCCCTGGATGGTCTTGCACCGACAACCGCATACGCCTCTTTCTCACCTAATGAAACAGCACATGTCAAAACTGGAAAATCTGTCTTTGTATTTCTATGAGAAAGATAAACACTTTCCTGCGGATGCTTCTTAATGATCAGACGCACTAAAATATCATTTGGATATTTATTGGCTGCAAATTGATCTAATGGAATGATTCCTTCATGATGTAACTCCACATAACTGTCAAACGCCAGAAAACAGCTTAATACATCAGAAAAACCGAACTTTCCAAAAATACTTCCACCTACTGTCGCAAGATTACGGAACTGTACTCCGACAATGTGTGTCACACTTTCTTTTACCGCTCCCTGACTCCATGTATTTAATCCTTCATGAAGTTCGATCTGTCTTAGTGTTACCATTGCTCCGATTGAAAATTCCTCATCATTTTCTTCGATCTGATCAAGTCCAAGACCCGACAGATCAATTACTTTTTGTACATTTCTTGTGACCATCTTAAGCCACAACATGCCACCGATCACGCAGTTGGTCTTCTTCTGATTCAGCTCATAAGCTTGCTCAAGACTTTCTGCTTTGACGTATTCCTTGATCTTTAACATCTTATTTCTCCTTTAATTTTTTAAAATATCCCTTGTTTATACATTCTTTCACATTCTACAGAGCAACACAGGCAATTGGCAAAAAAAAGAGTACTTTCTGAGAAAGTACTCCTTCAGGTATCGTCCTATAATCCCCAGTATTCTCCATAGGTATCTTTGATGTTCTGTACATCGCTGTCTGTAATTCCATCAATCGTACTCTTAACAAACTGGTAAGTTCTTGGTCTCTTTGATCTTAATGCGGATGGATGCTCCTTATAATCCTTGTAAGATTCTGCAAAATACTCAGATGCTGATTTGATCGCATATGCTTTGTTATATCCATCATATTTATCCTTCTCAGCATTGTAAATTGACTTCCATTCACTCGTTCCAACTTTATCTCCTGCAAGGAAATTAGCAAAATGTCCTAATTCGTGAAGTAATACAGAAGATCTCGCACTCTGAAGTGCGATCTTATGGCTCTTAACGCTAAATACACCTGTCGCTTCCGCATTTTTATCAATCACCATCTTAAACTTCAGATCTTCAAATGCATTCAAGATCTTACCATCTGCCTGAGAACCAAGTGTTCTTAATGTTGTTCCAGAAACACCAGACATCTGACTCAATTCAACCGTTGTTGTCTTGGTCGTTGTCTGAACGACTGTCTTGATCGTTCTCTTCTTAGAACCCTTCTTGTCATAATCCTTCTGTGTTTTGACAACTTTTGTATTCACAACCTTACGTCTGGAATGATTCTGAGATGTTGTTGTTCTTCTCTTTGTTGTTCTTCTTGTTGTTATTTTGCTTCTGCTTGCTTTCTTCTTAAGCTTCTGGATTCTTGTGCTTTTCTTTGTTGTTTTCTTCGTCGTTACCTTCGGTTTCTTGCCAAGCGGTACTTGAATCCCATCAATTGATGTTGTTGCTTCGCTTGGATGCTGCATAGTATCAACGCTTTCATAGGAAGCCATCTGCTTCTCAAACTTCTCCTGCTGACGGTTATTGTAAAATGTGACTCCACCAAAAACCAATGCAACAGCTACTACCACGGACACCAATCCGACCATGACTTTCTTCTTCATAACTCTCGCCCCTTCTTAATATTAATATCTATACTTTTTGCTTTTGTCTCTCAATCTCCATATGAGAGACACTCACCCTATAATATATTTTTATCGTACAATATTCGCACTTTTTTGTCAATAAATTCCGATGGATTTCAGCCTGTTTCTGACCATATTTCTTAGCGGATCCTTTTTATTATCATTTCTGGATTGGATGCATATAAAATCGCAGTTTCTTTGCTGATCTGTCCTTCTTTATATAGATTGATCAATGACTGGTCCATAGATATCATTCCGCTCCCTGTAGAGGAATAGATCAAACCATCTATTTGATGCACTTTATTTTCACGGATCATATTGCGGATCGCCGGGGTCACTTCCATGATCTCAAACACAGGAATCAATGTTCCATCCATCGTTGGTATCAGCTGCTGAGAGATCACTGCCTGTAATACAGAAGCCAGCTGAATCATGATCTGGCGTTGCTGATTTGGTGGAAATACATCTATGATACGTTCGATCGTATTCGCTGCACCGATAGTATGAAGTGTTGAAAATACCAGATGCCCTGTTTCTGCAGCTGTCATAACTACCTGAATCGTTTCATAATCTCTCATTTCCCCAAGCAATATCACATCCGGACTTTGTCTTAATGCAGCTCTTAAGGAAGTAACATAATTTACAGTATCCATGTTTACTTCTCTCTGACTGACGATACTTTTCTTATGTTGATGTAAAAATTCCAACGGATCTTCTAATGTGATGATATGGTCTTCTTTTGTTTCATTGATTTCTTCTATCATACATGCAAGTGTCGTGGATTTTCCACTTCCCGCTGGTCCCGTTACAAGCACAAGTCCTTTGT
Source organism: uncultured bacterium (assembly GCA_905215045.1). The sequence continues at coordinate 7,519 of CAJMOO010000045.1, forward strand.
TTAATTCACTTAATTTCATTACCTGATCCGGGATTCCTAATTGCTTATAATCTGGCAGTCGGAATGCGATCACACGGATCACTGCCGCTAAGGATCCTCTCTGTTTATACGCACTGACACGAAATCTCGACAACCCAGGAATTGCAAATGAGAAATCATCATCTCCTGTCTTCAACAGTTGATTTATGTCTCTGTCTAACGCTTTCTCATAAATCTCCCGGATCATTTTTTCCGTATCTTGCGGCATCATTTTTTCTTCATTGATGCGACGCATCACTCCATTTACTTTCATCGTCAATGGAAGCCCTGCTACAATAAACAGATCTGAGGCTTCCTCTTCTGCTGCTAATGTTAAAAATTCTTCAATATTCATACTGACCCCTTTTACTTATTTCGATAAACCGGAAGGGAATCATCCTTCTTCCATGCCCCAACAGCTTCTTTCTTCCATTTAATCACTTCATAACACGGATCATTCTTTTTCTCCGGATAATAAATCTGCAATTTCACAGATAACTGCTGTGTGTCTGTGATACTTTCCTGAAATGCAATTGTTTTCTCTTTTTTATTATATGAAATCTCCTTGCTTTTTGTAAACGATCGACCAACCCTTTTCATATAATCTTTTTTATCCTTAGATCTGCGATACAACTTCCATAGTTTCTCATCGATCGCTCCAACCTGTTCATTCGCTGCATTGGATGCCTGATAAAAAGCCGACGTACGTTCCAAATTCTTTTTACTTAACGTATGATCTCCCTTGGCACTTGAAAGTGTTAAAGCCGCAAAAACTGCTAAACAGACCATAGCTAACACGAGCACGATCGAAGCTGCTCCAATCCCTAAAAATGGCATTTTACGATCTTTCATTATCTTTCCTTTCCTGCCTGTATCTTAAAATATCAAGCTGATAAATCTGTTGGTTTCCCCTCCACATCGTAATCTTTCCCTGAACTTTCGCTGGTTGTTTTTCAAACTTTATCGTCATATGGTAACAGGCTTTTTGTTTCTTTATCTCATTCCAGTCCTGATCAAAATAACATTGATAATCTCCGACTTTACCATCTATCTGTGTAAAATATTCTTGAAAATCTTTGATGTCATACGCGCCCGCTTCTATCAGCTCTGCAGCTTGTGTTACATAATTTTTTGTCTCTGTCATTTCCCTTGCTTTTGCACTGATGTTATGAGCTTTTACAAATACCTGAAGCAGGATCGATCCACAGATTGCAAAAAAGAATAATACCATCATTAATTCCATCAGGATCAGGTGTGTTCCATTACTTTTTTGTCTCATACTTCCTCCTAATTCCTGCTGTGTCTGTATACACAGTTCTGATATATCTTACCATCATTTCCCTGAATCTTTATATGATACAGCTGTTTTGTTTCTATTACAGAAAAATCTTTTGCTGCCACGATCTTCTCTCCCTGCATCGTTGTTGTATCCAGACCTTCTCTTACCATTAATTCTCTCAACGCACCCTTCTCCTGATAGAGATATGTATTGTATTTTTTCCCATTGATCTTTTCCGTATGGACCAGGGCTGTGCGTCCATGAAAGTTGCCGATCTCGATGCTGTCCTTTTCATCCCACTGTCTTATCTTTTCTGTTACATAAGAAATATCGATCCGTTCCTCATAATCCTCATTCATCACAGAGGCTGTATGACTATATATATTCGCCCCGATCATACTCAAGGAAAACGCACAAACTGCAAACACTGCAAATAAGATCACAAGAAACATCTGATCTGTCATATGTCTTTGTCTCTCCAAAAACCTCACCTCTCATTCAATGGGATCACCGTAACTTGTGGCATGCGGTTAGACCCAATGATCTCGTATGAGATCACAAACTCGTATTTGTCATACTCCAATCCATAATGTTTCTCCATATAAGAAAGACTTTCTGGATATCGCCCTTCCACACTGTAACATTGTACCGCCCCTTTGATCACGGCTTCTTTCAGACTTTCTTCCTGTCTTTTCTTTGTTTCCCGAAAAATCTGGCTGCTGCTATTCCATAACACAGCCACCATAATGCCACAGATCATAACTGGCAGGAAAATTCGAATTTTATTGTCAATTTTTCTTTGTTTTTGAAAACGATTTCTCAAAATCTGCCTCCCTTATCCAATTCCAGCCATAATACCAACTAGTGGCAACATGACAGATAATAAAATGATCCCTACGATCACACATAAGATTCCTACCAGCGTCGGTTCTAACACAGCGATCATCTTCTGAATCTGATCCTGCAGTTGTTTCTGATACAGATCTGCTGCCTGTTCCATTACCTCATCTACGGCACCCGTTTCATAACCGATGATCATCAATCTTTCCTGCATTCCATCAAAAATATGTGCTTCTTTCAATGCTTTCGGAAATGTTTCTCCTTCTTTCATCTGTTCCTGACATTGCTGAATCTTCATTTTTAACGGTTCATAATCTGTCAGTTTCTCAGAAAGTGACAGACTTTCATCCATATCAAGTCCACTCTTTAATGCCATTGCCATTCCACCTGCGAATCTTGTTCTTGCGCGTTTCCATGCGATTTTCTTCATAAATCCGATGGTTTGTATCTTCGAGATAAATTCAATTCTTGCCTTTTTATAAAAAATAACGAAAAATACTATGATCAAGATCACCACTGCCAAAACTACCAGAACAATTGCTGACTGCCTCATCCAATCTCCAATATTCAATAACTGACGTGCAACTCCTGTCATCTCTTGCCCTAATTGCATATATACCTGTTCAAATACTGGCATAACTTTTATAAATAATACTGCAACGATCACTAACAACATCCCGAGCATCGCAACCGGATAAGTCACTGCACTCTTGACCGCATCTAATATTTGTTCTTCCCTCTGGTAATATGCCGCCAATGCTTCCATCGTCTCATCCAGTCTTCCTGTCTGTTCTCCGATCTCCGTCATATGAAGTGCATATTCTGGAAAAACCCCTGTTTTCTCCATTGCAGGATAAAGCATTCCACACATTTCAAGTTCTTCGCGGATCTCTTTTAATATCTCCCTGCCTTCTGTCTGGACATCTCCATCTTCCATAATGTAAATCCCCTCAAGCGATGAAATCCCAGATTTCAAGATCAGCGCCATCTGACCACAAAATGTGATCAGTTCTTCGTTGCTAAGTTTCTTCTTCATATCTATCCCTTCTTAATAACTATACTGAAGTACATAATGTTCTCCATTCCCAATATATTCTTTCACATCTTCCTTGTTATCACTGTTTGCTGCCAGTGTCGGATCCATTAACTCCCAGCTTTTCCCATCGAACTGAATGATATTATCTACCCATCCCTTTTCATTCAGCCAGGTACTGATCCAGGCATGATAGATATCCCCTGAATACCCGATCTCAAGCTTGGTCGGAATGCCCTGCGAACGCAGCATCGCCGTCATCAGTGCAGCATAATCAAAGCAGATTCCCTTCTTTGTCTTCAATGTCTCATCTACCGATGGCAGATATCCACTCTGAACATTCTGCGCTTTCTCATCATCATATTTTACATTTTTGACCACATAATTATAAACAGCTTTGACGATTGCCAGATCATCTTTGGAATCTTTTGCCAGTTTCTTCGCTTCCTTTACTGCTTTCGTCTTACTTGTAAATTCTACATACTGGTTAGGATATAAAAATGGCAGAAATTTATTTTTTAATTTCACCTCAAAACTATCCATCATCAAAACACTGTATTCATCGTCCTGCACATTTTCATATACAGAGATCTGATATGCACCATTTCCACTGGTCAATGGAAAATATGTCGGCTCTTTTGTCCGTTCAATAAAATATTTATATACTTTATTATTCTTTCCGATCACTTCAACACTGATCTTCTTTGCACTTCCCTTATATCGCAGTGCTACATAGCCTTGAGCCACATTCGATATATCAACCACAGCCTCCCCATGATCCAAAACTTCCTTCCCCGGTGCTTCTGGCTTTAATACTCCTGCTTTCTGAGCTGTTACCTGCTTCTTCCGGCCACATCCGCCAAATGGTAACATAATGATCAGGCATGTCACGATCAGTATTATTTTTATGACATACTTCATAAGAATTCTCCTTGTATTTACTTCCTCTAGTATAACAGATTCACAATATGCCTTCTAATTTTTTTACGTATACAAATGCTCTCTTACATAATTTAAAAACTGCTTCTTTGCATAATCCAATGGCTTATTTTTTCTATAAAATAGTGATATCACAGAATGTAATTCATCTTCTAATGGTATCATTTTAACTCCAGCACATTTAGCTTCTCTATAAACCGTTGAAAATGTGATCGTAACCCCAACCCCTTCACTTACAAAACTCATGATTGTATTTGCTTGTGGAAATTCAAAAGCTATTTTCGGTTCAAATCCTGCTTTCTCACAACTCTTATAAAACACTTCGTAACTTCCGCTGCCTCTCTCTGGAAATATAAAAACATCATCTTTCAATTCTTTCAGTTGAAGTCGATCTCTTCCATAAAGTGGATGTTTTTCATATAACACTGCACACAATTTATCATCATATAGTTGGGAAAAACGGAAATTTTTCTGATCTTCCATCATATTTTCTCTCAAGATCAAGAAATCATAACGATCGGAGTTTTCCTGAATCTCACTTGCGATCCTTTCATCAATCACAAGTTTGATATCTGGATATTCTTTCCTGAAATCCGCCACCAACCTTGCAAAATGATATGGTGCAAGAACCGGCATACAACCAATCTTAATTTCCTGATTTTTCTGAACACTTTTCAGCATCTCTTCATAGGTTCCCGTCATTTTCTTTGCATAAGACAAAAAGATCTCTCCTTCTTTGGACAACTCAAATTTCCTTGTATTCCTGCGGATCAGTGTAATTCCTAACTCATTTTCCAACTTACGGATCTGTTTTGATAATGCACCTTGTGTCATGTTACAGGCATATCCAGCTTCTGTGAAATTTTTCTGTTTACATAATTCCATATAATAATATAATTGCTGTATTTCCATTTTCCATATCCTTTTCAAATATCTCCGTATATTCCTATTTGGAATATATCAAATCTTAACTGGAATTGCAATACTTCGTTCTCTCTATATATAATAAGAAACACAAAAGGGAATACGATTGATAAAATATAAAATTTTGATGAAAGGAATCATTGATATTATGAAAAACAAAAAAAGATTTTTTTACCATAGATTGTTATTTTATATTTTAGGACTGTTAATCATGTCTGTTGGTTCTAATTTATTTTTGAAAGCAGCTCTTGGAGTTGCACCTAGCTGTACGATGGCTTTGACATTAAGTTATCTTTCCCCAGTTCACAGCTATGCTTTATTTAACTTCCTGATCAACTCTGCTTTCTTGGTTTGTGAAGCTCTGATCCTTCATGAATTCGGAAAAATGCAGTTAACTCAGCTTGGTTTGACTTTTATTTATTCTTTATTTATCGAATTTACTTCTTATGGTTTATTCTTTATTGAAGCTCATGGATTTGCAGCTAAGATTTTACTATCTGTCATTGCATGTGCCGTGCTATCAATAGGTGTCGGATTCACGATCAGTTCTGGGTTCGCTGTTATGCCAATGGAAGGACTTGTGAAAACTATCTCTGATAAGAAAAATATAAGCTTTGGCGCTGTCAGAGTTTGTCTGGAAGTTTTATTTACTATATGTTCTGCGATCGCTTCTTTTGTATTGCTTCCAGAATTACCATCCGTCGGAATCGGAACCGTGATCGCCGCTTTCTTAAGTGGTAATATTACAAATATATTTTCTTCTCTATTTCATAAAAGAATCAATGCCTACCTTGGATTTCAGGCATGATCCTACAGAAAAAACCGTAATCTCAAATGAACCTCTTGAGATTACGTTTTTTTATTCTATCCTGATTCTTTAGTTTTTGCTTATTCCCATGGATCAATTTGCTGATTCGTCGGTACGACTTTGATCTTCTTTGAAATCGTTATCTTTGTCCCTGTTTTTAATTTTGCAGAAATCGTCGCTGTTCCAGCTTTATTTCCTGTAATTCTTCCATTCGAGTCAACAGATGCCACGGATGGATTACTACTCTTCCATGATGCGAAAGATGATGCATTGATCACCGTTGGATACACTCCATACTCTTTCATCATTTTTCCTTGATATGTTGGCTTCATCTGCATTTTCTCTGTTTCCCATATTGTGCCATATCTGCTGTCTAGTTTTAAATAGCTCTTCTTTAAATATGAATTCTTTGTCACAATATTTTTTGTAAATTGCTTTCTTGCCTTGGATTTTTCTACTTTCTTTGCTTTGGAACTGCTAAAGTCTAATACCCAGGTGTTGGCTTCATACCCATCTCTTGACACAACCGTAACTGCTGCAACCCCTACACTTTTTGCATTCGAAAGTAACAGACCCTTTCTATGTGTGGAAGAATTGATCCAACCCTTTACGATCTGTTTCGGTGTAGTTCCTGCGGATTGTGCGCAGTTTTCATAGATGATCTTCTTGTTGATACTTTTTGAAAGCTTTCCATTTGGTCTTCTATGCGGACTTGTTTCTGGAATATAGATTGTTGTTTCAAATCCACGCATAATTGCTGAATTTGTCAATCCTCGATCCATCTTCAATGCTTTGCGTCCATTTTTCTTACGGTATTTGTTCACTTCTTTTAAGATTTTCTGTGCATCACTATAGTCCTGATATCCTGTAACAGATAATTTCCCTGTAGAAGCAGCCTCTACTTTCTTCTGGCTGACTCCTGCAGTTGTAAATAGCATTGCCGCTGCTAATACGATACTGGCAGCTCTTCTTGATAGTTTCCTCATAAACTTTCTCCTTTCATACTTTTGATCATGGTACCTTTATATAATTTGTGCACAGATATCATTCAAACAACATCTCTCACAATGAGGCTTTGTTCTTGCCGTACAGACATCTCTTCCATGCCATACCAGCCTGTGGCAGAAATCACTTCCTTCTTCTGGTGGAACGATCTCCCATAATGCCATCTCAACTTTTTTAGGGTCTTTTATCCCATCAACCAATCCAATTCGGTTGACCAAACGGATGCAATGTGTATCCGTAACGATCGCAGGTTTGCCAAAGACATCTCCCATGATCAGGTTGGCACTTTTTCTTCCGACCCCAGGAAGACTTAGGATCGATTTAAAATCGGTTGGGATCTTACCATTATATTCATCTCTTAAAACTTTCATACATTTGCTGATATCTCTTGCCTTGCTCTTTCCAAGACCACAGGGCCGTACGATTTCTTCAATATCTGCAACGTCTGCTGCTGCCAGTGCTTCTACTGTTGGATATTTTTCAAATAATCCTTTTACTACGACATTTACTCGTGCATCCGTACACTGAGCCGCCAGTCTTACACTAACTAATAATTTCCACGCCTGATCATATTTCAATGTACAGTCTGCATCTGGATATTCATTCTTCAGACGCTCAATGACTTCTAGTGCTAGTTCTTTTTTATTCATGTAACAGTATCCGTTACTGAAAACTTATAAAAAGTTATAAACCTTTATGTTTCATTCCTACTTC
>CAJMOO010000046.1 GCA_905215045.1 uncultured bacterium
ATGCTTGAAAGTATAGTGTTTATGCGGATAATCAAAAATCAGATATAAAATTTAAATATAAATTCTTTACAATAAAATAACCAATTTTGCGAGTAAGCGTCCCTTCTTCTTTTTCTTTCAAAAATTGCTCACTTAACTGTCCACGGATCACTTCTGGACGGTTTTTCTTAAACCAATACAGAGCGTACGGATGAAAACATTCCATACAATATAATCCTTTATATTGATCTAAAGCTTTTGCAACTTTCTTGCATAATTTACGGTTGCATGTTTCCATTTTTAATTCTACTAATAATGGTACTTTTCCATCAACTTCTCTTAAAACTTCCACAAACCTTGGAATTCTTTCTCTCGTTCCCATCAAACGATATCTGCATAATTCACGATAAGTAAGATCAGCGATTTTTTTATTTACTCCACATGTTCTCTTAAGATCATAGTCATGATGAACTACCATTACACCGTCTTTGGTCAGCTGAACATCTAATTCTATTCCATAGCCTGATCCCTTTGCTTTCTTGAAAGCTGCCATGGAATTTTCTGGAATTCCTTCTTCTCCATGAAGTCCTCTGTGTGCATAGTATTTTACATTTAATACCGGATGTTTTCTTTTCTTTCCCGGATCGATCATCTTGATGTATACAATAATTAAGACCAATATCCATAACAGGATCATTTCTCATCCCTCTTTTCTTCTGCCATCTGCGTTAATGTTTCGCGTTCATTTAACTGTGGATCTTCTAATACCTGATCTAACAGCCAGGATAAAATTTGACCGATTTCTTTTCCCTGTGGAACTCCCATATCCATCAAGTCTTTTCCATTGATCTTTAATTCTTTGATGGAAAGGCAGTTTTTCTCTTCGATGATTTCTTCGAATAATTTCTTTGTTTCTTGTAATACCTGTTCTTTCTTATCTCTCTGATAATCACTTTGTGCACTGATATCTGCTTTCTGGACCTCCATCAGTCTTGTAAACAACTCTGGGGTTAACTGGCTGACCCATCGTCTGACTGTTTTCTTATTAACTTCTTCTATTGAGGCAAATCTGCGGTCATGCCATCTGACAAGGGTTGTTACCTGCTTGATCGTCTGGTTGTCAAACTTTAATCTTCTGAGAATCTTCCTTGCCATCTCTTCTCCGATCACCGGATGCATTTTAAAATGATCTTTATCTGGACCTTCAACTCTCGCCGTTGGTTTTCCCACATCATGAAGCAGCATTGTCCACCGGTAAATATGTTCTGCTTCGATCTGTTTCATTGCTTCGATCGTATGGATTCCAACATTGTATTTGTGATGCGGATTATTCTGCGGTGTTTCCATCATAATATCAAATTCTGGAAAAATGATCTTCGTCACACCTAGTTTATATGCATTGACCAATACTTCTGGATGTGCCGATGTGATCAGTTTTTCAAGCTCTACCTGAATTCGCTCAGCACTGATATCTTTTAGAAATTTTGCCTGATTTTTAATTGCTTCTTCGGTTTTTTCTTCGATTTGAAATCCTAATTGAGCCTGAAATCTTAGAGCTCTTAAAATTCTCAATGCATCTTCATCAAATCGTTTCTTTGCTTCCCCGACACAGCGGATCGTTTGATTTTTAAGGTCTGTCATACCATCATACATGTCAATGATCCCCTCACTGTCATTATATGCCATCGCATTGATCGTGAAATCTCTTCGTAACAGATCTTCTCTTAATGACTTTGTAAAATGCACTTCATTGGGACGTCTATGATCTTCGTATTTTCCATCGACACGATAGGTTGTTACTTCGTATGGTTCATGATTCATAAGAACCGTAACTGTTCCATGTTCGATTCCTGTATCTACCGTATGATCGAAGATTTCTTTAACTTCCTGAGGTGAAGCTGATGTTGTGATATCCCAGTCACCCGGAGTTCTTCCTAGTATGGAATCTCTGACACAGCCCCCAACGATATATGCCTCAAATCCATGTTGTTCTAATGTCTGTATTACCTTTGCTGCCTGTGCGGGCATCTTGATCTTCATCCTATCACCTCTCCTTTTCTTTGTTCTTATATCTGCTTCTCATATTTATTTACTATTCTTACAAATGTATCTCGCAAACGGAAGAATTGCCGGAAATGTATCTTCATAATCCCCGGCAATTGTTATCATTATACTCTTAGTAAGCTTTTCCAAAGTAAACCATCTTCTTCGCAGGTTTTCCACAGTGAACACATACGTCACTTAAATGTTCCTGCTCAAATGGCATACATCTTGTTGTTGCTGTTGTCTCGTCTTTGATCGCTTCTTCACATTCAGTCTCACCACACCACATTGCTTTTACGAAACCATCCTGTTTCTCAATGTGTGCTTTGAACTCATCCCAGTTTCTAGCTTCTACTGTATGTTCTGCTAAATGTTTCTTCGCTCTCTCAAGCATATCGCTCTGCATCTGTTCTAATACTTCACCAAGTTTTGTCTCGATCTCATCTAAAGATACGATGATCTTCTCTCTTGTATCACGGCGAACGATCACTGCCTGATTCTTCTCAATATCTTTTGGTCCGATCTCAATTCTTGTAGGAATTCCGCGTACTTCCTGTTCACTGAATTTCCATCCTGGGCTCTTATCAGAATCATCGACTTTCACTTTGTAAGAAGAAGCAAGTTTCTTTCTGATCTCTTCTGCTTTCTCAAGCACTCCTTCTTTCTTCTGCATGATCGGTACGATCATTGTCTGTACTGGTGCGATTCTTGGTGGTAATACAAGACCTGAATCATCTCCATGAACCATGATGATCGCTCCGATGATACGTGTAGACATTCCCCATGATGTCTGGTGTACATACTGGAGTTTATTGTCTTTATCTGTATATTGGATACCAAATGCTTTCGCAAATCCATCACCGAAGTTATGGCTTGTTCCAGACTGTAATGCTTTTCCATCGTGCATTAATGCTTCAATCGTATATGTGGAATGTGCACCTGCGAATTTCTCTTTCTCTGTCTTCTGTCCTTTTACAACTGGAATTGCCAGATACTGCTCACAGAAATCTGCATACATATTTAACATCTGTACCGTTCTTGCTTCAGCTTCTTCTTCTGTCGCATGTGCTGTATGTCCTTCCTGCCAGAAGAACTCTGAAGTTCTTAAAAATGGTCTTGTTGTCTTTTCCCAACGTACAACAGATACCCACTGATTATATAATTTAGGTAAATCTCTGTGAGACTGGATGATCTTTGAATAGAAATCACAGAATAATGTCTCAGATGTAGGTCTTACACAAAGACGTTCCTGTAATTCTTTATCTCCACCATGAGTTACCCATGCAACTTCTGGTGCAAATCCTTCAACATGCTCTTCTTCTTTCTTTAAAAGGCTTTCTGGAATAAACATTGGCATTGCAACATTCTCCACACCTGTTTCTTTAAATTTGGCGTCTAAAACTTTCTGGATATTCTCCCAGATCGCATATCCATTCGGACGTAAGATCATACATCCACGAACGCTTGAATAATCTGCTAATTCTGCTTTCTTAACAACATCTGTATACCACTGTGCAAAATCGTCTTCCATCGCAGTGATCGCTTCTACTAATTTCTTATCTTTTGCCATTGCAAAATGTCTCCTTTTCTATGGTTATATACACAGTTTTTGTGTACAATGATACTAAGAATAATATTACTGTAAAATGTCGGATTTTTCAAGGGGTGACGTTTTATTTAACTACACAAAAAGGAGTTTTTTATGGCAAATGAAAACAAGATGGGGTATCTTCCCATCAAAAAGCTGATATTGCAGATGTCCCTTCCTCCGATGTGTTCCATGTTTCTGCAATATTCTTACAACCTTGTTGACAGCATGTTCGTGGCTAATATCAATGAAAATGCACTTGCGGCAGTTTCTCTTTCCTTCCCGATCACAACCCTTATGATCTCCCTGTCCATCTGGATTGGGGTCGGTATCAACGTTTTGATCGCAGGTTATCTTGGAGAGAAAGAACAAGACCTTGCTGACTGTGCAACAACACTTGGATTGTTGGTAGCCTTGATCGTCGGTATCTGTATCAATATCCTTGCACTATTGATCATGAAACCGTACTTTTCAGCATTCACAAACAATCCAGCTATTTTTGACTATGCGATGCAGTATATGTCCGTCTGTGCTTTTATGCAGGTTCCAAACATGGTACATATCGCCATCCAAAAGGTCTTTCAGGGTACTGGAAATATGATCACTCCTATGTGGTTTCAGATCGCAGGAGTTATCTTTAACTTTGTTTTCGATCCATTACTGATCTTTGGAATCGGACCATTCCCTAAGATGGGAATCCGTGGTGCTGCACTGGCTACTGTCCTTGGATATTCTTTATCTATGGTGATTGCTTTTCTTCTGCTTGTTTTTACAAAACAGAAAGTTCGTATCAAGATCAAAGGATTCCATGTTGATTCTCATATGTTAAAGAATCTGTTTTCCTATGGATTTCCTTCATTTGTTATGAATGCTCTTGGATCTTTTATGCTGACATTTACCAATCTGTTTTTAACAGCTTATTCAGATACTGTTGTTGCCTTTTTTGGCGCCTATTTCAAAGTACAACAGATGATCTTCATGACAGTAAATGGCTTGATCCAAGGATGTTTGCCTGTCATGAGATTCAACTACAGTGCCAAACAGCCAGAACGTTTAAAAGAAGCTTTTCATTTTGGCACACAGGCGGCAACTGTTATGATGATCGGTGGAACATGCCTGCTTCTGTTTTTACCAAAACAGATCTTGTTCCTGTTTGCAGCTTCTGAATCAATGATCAAAATCGGAGTTCCAGCCATGCGGATCCTGTCAATCGGTTTAGTTTTCTGTGGATTTTCTATTATGATCGCTACTTATCAGCAGGCAATTGAGAAGATCCGGTCTAGTATGTTGATCCACATCTTACGACAGGGAATTTTATTGGTGCCTTTGATGTGGCTGTTTAATCATATGTTTGGGATAAATGGGATTTGGATCTCATTTCCAGTAACAGAAATTTTAGTGTTTATTGTGGCTGTTTTATTACAAACTGTTATTCCAAAACCACAATAAAAATTATTATTTCTTGTATTGAAAAAGCTCACTCCTGTAAAAATAAAAAAGGTAGCAGATTCCTTTTCCGAAGAAATTGGAATCTGCCACCTTACATTTTATACTCTATCACATTTTTAAATATTACAGTAAAGATTTATATAATCCAATAATATCCTCAACACTTGCATCCTTAGGGTTTCCAGGTGCACATGCATCTGCATAAGCAGATTCTGCTAAGAACTGAATATCTTCTTCTTTCACGATTTCTTTTAAGTCTGCTGGTATTCCGACATCTGCTGATAATTTTTTAACCGCATCAACGGCTGCTTTTCTGTATTCTTCCTGTGTCATATCTTCGACACCTTCTACACCCATTGCTTTTGCGATATATTTGTATTTATCTCCTGTTGCATCTGCATTGTATTCCATAACTGTTGGAAGTAAGATTGCATTCGCTACTCCATGAGGTGTATCATAAACTGCACCTAATGCATGCGCCATAGAATGTACGATTCCAAGTCCTACATTTGAGAATCCCATTCCTGCAATGTACTGTCCCATTGCCATTCCTTCTCTTCCTTCTGGTGTATTTTCAACTGCTCCTCTTAAGTTCTCAGAGATCAGTTCGATCGCTTTGATATGGAACATATCTGTCATTTCCCATGCTGCTTTTGTTGTGTATCCTTCGATCGCATGCGTTAATGCATCCATACCTGTTGCTGCTGTTAATCCTTTTGGCATAGAAGACATCATTTCTGGGTCGATCACTGCGATCACTGGAATATCATGAGGGTCTACACATACGAATTTACGTTTCTTTTCAACGTCTGTAATAACGTAGTTGATCGTTACTTCTGCAGCTGTTCCGGCTGTTGTTGGAACTGCGATAATTGGTACGCAAGGTTTCTTAGTATCTGCAACTCCCTCTAAGCTTCTCACATCTTCAAATTCTGGGTTGTTGATGATGATTCCAACAGCTTTTGCTGTATCCATAGAAGATCCACCACCAATAGCGATCAGGTAATCAGCTCCTGCTGCCTTAAATGCTGCAACTCCTGTCTGTACGTTTTCGATCGTTGGATTTGGTTTAATCTGTGAATATACTTCATATGCAAGTCCTGCATTATCTAATACATCTGTTACCTTCTTTGTAACTCCAAATTTTACAAGATCTGGGTCAGAACAAACAAATGCTTTTTTGAATCCACGTTTTGTTACTTCTGTTGCGATCTCCTGAATTGCTCCTGCTCCGTGATAAGATGTTTCATTTAATACGATACGATTTACCATTTTATACACTCCTTTTATATTGACATTTTTTTAACTATCTTCAGTATAAAATTGTTTTTTCACAAATACAAGTTACACATTTGGCAAAATGTAAAAAATGTTACACTTCATCAAAAGTGTAACATTTTGTTATCTTTATATATCTTTGAACAGATCATATAGCTTTGGAGGCATCGCATCGATCAGCTGATCTGCGAGTTGTTCCGGCGACATCTTCATTCCTGTTGTCGCCCATTCTACAGTCATGGCAATTGAACCTCGGCAATACATTCTCAATAAGAATTCTAATTCTTCTGGAATTTTATCAACTCCCTGTTTGTGAATGATATCACAATAGAATTGATAAATGCACTGATAATCATACTCCATCAGACAGTTCTGACTCTCACTCGAAAAAGCTGCTGCGAAAAATTGTCCTTCACCTTTGATGAATTCAAATTTCTTGAGCAACCCTTCTCTTAATGTCAGACTGATACCCATCTGTTTAAACGACATCTGAGCCAATACATCAAAATACCAGTTGATCAGATCATATTTATCCTTAAAATGCCGGTAAAAGGTTGGACGAGTTACATTGCACTGATCTACAATCTGTTTCACTGTAATCTTATCTACTGGCGTATGCACCAACAACTCTTTCATAGCATTTGCTAATTTATATTTCATTCTCTCTGATACGTCCATCCCGTCCCACCTTCTTTCATATATGGTTTTATTGTACCTTATTTGACACAATTTATAAAGGCAAAAAAGGCTATTATCTGCTTTTGTCTCCAAATAACAACCTTTTTTATCTATTATCAAGAAGTTTCATGTTTAATAAGAGGCATTTCCTCTTTGACCACAAAGTGCTTCGAATTCTTTTAATTTGTTTTTTGCCTGCTGGGAGACATTTTTTGGAACCTGAATCTGAACAACTGCGTATTGATCTCCCTTCTGAGATGGATTCTTCATAAGCGGCATTCCTTTTCCACGCAGTCTGATCTTAGATCCTGACTGAGTTCCTTCTTTGATCTTACAGATAACATTTCCATATAATGTCTTGATCACTGCTTCACCTCCACAAACGGCTGTGCTAAATGGAACATTGATCGTTGTATACACATCATTTCCTTTTCGCTCAAATCCTTGTTTCTCACCGACTGTTACTTTCAGGAATAAATCACCTGCTTCACCGCCTCCGATTCCTGGATTTCCTTTTCCTCTTAAGCGGACACTTTTTCCTGTATCAATTCCGGCTGGTATATGAACCTGTAATGACTGCATCGCACCATTTTGATCTTGCAGATGAATGACTTTATCGCAGCCCGTAACCGCTTCATCAAAACTAATAGAGATATCTGCGTGTGCGTCGGAACCTTTCTGTCTGAAGGATCCACTTCCGAATCCACCACCTCCAAATCCATCAGAAGAGCCAAAACCTCCTTGATGGAAACTGCTTCGATGGAATCCTTTGTTGTTTCTTCCGCCACCGAACATACTTCCAAAGATGTCACCAAAGATATCATCGCCATCTCCACCTTCAAAGTGAAATTCCTGATATCCTCCATGAGCACCACCATAGTTTTGGTAATTCTTATAGAACTCAGATTCTGCTCCGGTTCCGTCAAAGGCAGCATGACCATATTGATCATATAATTTTCTCTTCTCTGGATCACTTAATATATTATAAGCATCGGTCGCTTCTTTGAATTTCTGTTCTGCTGTTTTATCTCCAGGATTCATATCTGGATGATATTTCTTTGCCAGTTTCCGATATGCTTTCTTGATCGTTTTTTCATCTGCAGTTTTACTGATTCCAAGAACTTCATATAAATCACGTTTTGCTGCCATTTCGTTTCACCTTCTTTTCCTTTCATTCTCAAATAGATAGAAAGATTCCCCGGGAATCTGATCATCCCGGGGAAAGTTCTTTTATCCTTCGATCGTTACGAATTTCTTTTCTTCTACTTTCTTCTCCGGAGCTTTCTTCGGAATATCCAGCATCAGAATACCATTCTCGTACTTACCGTGGATATCTTTCTCTGTGATATCTTTGCCAACATAGAAGCTTCTGCTCATGTTACCTGCGTAACGTTCACGGCGGATGTATTTACCTTCTTTGTCTTTCTCGTCTTTATCAAGTCCTTTTGCTGCGCTGATCGTTAAGTAACCATCTTTCAATTCAGCTGTGATCTCGTCTTTCTTAAATCCCGGAAGGTCGATCGCTACTTCGTAGTTACCATCTTTTTCCTTTACATCAGTCTTCATCAAGTTCTTTGCGTGTTTACCATACAGTTCTTTATCAATATCTGGGAAAGAAAAATCCATCCAGTCGTCGTTAAATAAGTTTCCTCCAAAAATACTAGGCATCATCATCATAAGTCATCTCTCCTTTTTCTTTATAATAATGTTTGGGCGTGTCAGGGTGATTCCTGAAACTTGCCTTTTATATGAAGCACATTCAGATTGGTTCTGAATATGACTTGTTGTATCTTACAGGGCCTTTGGTTCTTTGGCTTCTCTCTTAAGCCCTTCCCTCTTGCTCTAGTTGTACTATAACACCTATTATTAGCACTGTCAAGTGTTGAGTGCTAATTTTTTTGAAAATTTTTTAAGCCATAATATTTTCGCATTTGACAATCATTTTTCTATGTTATTGGATTTGACTGTACGATGGTTCTTGTATCAGCGGTTACTTGTCTTGCTGTTTTACATAACCTTGGAAGTGTTGGTATCGGTACGATCATTGCTGCTGTTTTGGCTGGTACTGTTGTTGGTATCATCACAAAGGCATTTGGAAAACAGCGTGATAAGATTCTTGGAAAGACAGATGAAGATTTAAGATGCAAAGAAAGGCACACAAACATTGATTATTATGTTTGTATGCCTTTCTTTATTATATCCCCAAAATTAAATTGCTCTCAATTTTCGGAAATAAATTGTTCTATCTCAGAAAACATTTCATTATCCCAAATCAGCCATCTTTTAAATGCAGCAAACGCCGCACTATCTCTAAGCTCTTTTTTCAGAAGATATCCTATATCTTCTTTCTCTTCCTTGTCTTCTGTTTCTTGATATTCCCTGACATACTCTTTAAAATTTGAAAGATTTTGTCGTAATGTTTTTCTTATGATCTGTGCTTCTATCTTCTTTTGAGGTGTTGTTCCATAGTATGCAGCTTCTAATAAAGCAATTGTATTCTTTACATCTTCTCGTTCTTCCCCAACGGATGTAAATTCTAATTTTTCATCCGTTCCAAAATAACCCCTTTTACGAAATGCTATCATTTTTTCTACTGGTTCTTTTGTACAATCTAGAATTGGTTCATACTTATCTGATTTGATATTATTACAGTGTGCACAGCTCCAAAATAAGTTTTTCCAATCATATTTTAAAGTTTTATCTCCACGGTGTGGAACCAGATGTTCAATCTGATAAGAAGTTACTGCTTTATTTTCGCAAATATAACATTTTCCATGAAATATTTCTTTTAATGCCTGATTTACACTTTCAATATTATAGGAACTTTCATTTTCACTGGCTTTTTGCAAATCTGCAATCGCCTGTTTTGTTTTCTCTGTTTCCTTTCTTTCAATTTTAATCATTGGCTTTTCTTCTCCGTTCAATATCCTCAAATCTTTCCTTGGCAACCCCTGAAAGTTCTGTAGATATATTCTTAAACTTTATTCTTATTTCCGCTCGTTCGGCACGCTCATCTTCTGTCAAATCATTTCTAAGACAAAGTTCTTCATATCGATTCAGGCTGTTTTTTAATTCATCTGAATAAGCATCTGCCTCAAAATATCCCTCTGCAAGATCATCAGACGAAAATCCTGATAAATTATCTAACTCTACCTGTCGTTCAAGATCATATGCCTTTGCATTTGAGATTGAATTTAAAATATATGGAGAATGTGTTGTCACAATAAATTGAATTTTAGGAAAAAATTTTGTTAAAAATGGGAAGATTTTTTTCTGTAATTCAATGTGCAAATGCGTTTCCAATTCATCAATCAGCACGATTCCCTGATAGTCATATTCACTGATTTTGTCTTCTAACAGCCAATTTTTATCCATTCTTAAAATTAAATCAGAAACAATGTAAATCACGGATGAATATCCGTCTGATAATTCATTAAAACTGAATGGTTCTCGTCCATTTTGTCGGATTTTAAAATCGTATTTTTTATAATCATATTCTATATGGATTGATTCTTCATCTAGTAAAATCTGCAGTGCTGAATCAAATCGATCAAACCATTTCTGAATTTGATTTGCTGTCGTTTGATCACCTTCGTTTCTTGCATATGCTTGCTGAGTTTTTAGATGTACCATGTATTTCAATAAAATATCACCCGCAGATTCATCAATTCCATACGTATTTTCCAATGTAATATTTTCTACTCCATTAGGACGCATAAATTGTGCTTTTCTTTCAGACGGAAAATAAGCTGTTATAAACTTTCCATTATGATACATCATTTCAAGTCCTTCATACTGATTTAAGTTTATTTGAACTCCATCACTATATTTTTTTAAAAATCCTAAACATTGTTTAAGATCCTTATCTGCCGCATATTTTTCGCTATCACTAGATGCAGATAATACTTTCTTTTTAGCTTCATTTATCCACGTAGGATATTGATCAAATACTTGTGATAGTTTTTCATCATTAATCGCTCTCAAAAATTTTTCTATCTCCAACAACAATGATGTTTTTCCTGAACCATTCTTCCCAGTCAAAAGTAAATGCTGGCGTTTATTTGAATCTAATTTTATTTTTATATCAGACAGATGATATAACTTCTCTATGTCTATCTCACTGATAAAATATTCCTTCACTTTAAATCCTCCGATTTTTAAGATTTTTAAATATTATCTATTATTATATCACTCTCTTATCACATTACACCAGCATTTCATCCTATATTTCTGCTCTTTACATCTGACAGTACTCTATAAATTTCTCCATCTCTTTTGTCATATATTTATTTGCATGATAAAACACTTGTCGATACATTGTAATATCAATATCTTTCACATCTAATTTTGCGATCTTCCCTTCTTCAATATCCTTTTCTACAACAAATAATGGAAGATAAGAAAGCCCTTTTCCTGTCTTTAGCATCTTCTTGATAAACGCGGTATCACTGCATTCAAGTACTGGCGATAATGTCTGTTTATGCAGAGCTAATTCCTGTTCTAATGCCTGTCTGTAGTTTGCATTTCGTTCTGTTAGATAAAACGGTGCATTTAAGATTTCCTCAACCGCTATATTCTTTTTCCCTGCTAACTTATAATTTGGTGCAGACACAAAGATCACAGGCTCCGCTTTTTCCATGACTTTCACCCAGTTTTTATTCCATCTTGGTGTGTCCAGAATATAAATGACATCGAGTTCATTGTGTTCCATCTTCTGGATCAGGCGTTCTGGAGAACCGATCGTGATCTGAATTCTAACCTGTGGATGTTCTTTCCGAAACCGCTGTACGATTTCTTGCAATTTGACAGTGCAGAGTGATTCAATCGTTCCGATATGTAATGGATTTTTTAACTCTGCAGTATCATTCATTGCATCTTTTGCCTTGTGCATTTCATCAATGATCTTATTTGCATGTATTAAAAATTCTTTTCCTTTCGGTGTGAGTATCACTTTTTTTCCTGTACGGTCAAATAACCGCACTCCTAATTCTGTCTCTAACTGACGGATCTGTACTGTTACAGCAGATTGCGAATAACCTAGTAATTCTGCGGTTTTCGAGAAGTTCTTCACTTGTGCTATCTGCATAAATGTCTGTATCTGACGGAATTCCATTTTTTCTCCTTTGTACTATTATGAATAATTTTCAATGTTATCATTAAATCTATGAATTTGATTCATCTATACGTGGATGATACAATACAAACATAAAGACGTCAAACATTTTTTGTGCACATTAAACAAACTACGATGATATGTGATTAAGCTTTTAGAGGAGTAATTAAAAATGGAAAAGAAAAAATTTAAACTTGGTCTGGTACCAAAACTTATCATTGCCATCATTATTGGTATCCTGTTTGGACAGTTCCTTCCAACTGGATTCTGCCGCTTTGTTGTAACACTGTCTGGATTCTTCAGTACCTACTTAAAATTCATCATTCCACTGATGATCCTTGCTTATGTAACCATGGGAATCGCTGATCTGTCACAAGGTGCTGGACAGCTGCTTTTAATTACCGTTGCTCTTGCTTACGGTTCAACTTTACTTGCTGGTACAGCTTCCTACCTTGTATCATCCAATCTGTTCCCACACTTTATGACTTCTGGGGCATTAGATCAGATCGCTACGACTGCTGATGCGTCACTGAAACCTTATTTTTCACTGACGATCACACCGCTGTTTGATACATTATCTGCTGTTGTCCTTGCTTTCATTTTAGGATTATGCTTATCCACAATGAAAGGTAAAGAGATTGGAAACAGCCTTTACAACGGAATGAGCGATTTCTCAACGATCATCGATAAAGTCCTTCACAAAACGATCATTCCTTTATTGCCATTGTATATCTGTGGTACATTTACTGATATGACGAAATCAGGAAAAACATTTGCGATCCTTGGGATCTTATGGAAAGTATTTCTTGTAGTGATCATCATGCACTTTGTATGTATCACGATCCAGTTTATAATTGCAGGTTCTGTCAGCAAAAAGAATCCTTTCTCTCTTATTAAAAATCAGGTTCCTGGTTATACTACAGCTTTAGGAACTCAGTCTTCTGCTGCTACAATTCCTGTCAATCTGGAATGTGCAAAGAATGACGGTGTCAGTGCTCAGATCCGTAACTTTGTAGTGCCTCTTTGTGCCAATATCCACATGGCAGGTTCTATGATCACGATCACAGCATGTGCAACTGCTGTATGTTTGATGAATCAGTTACCGATCAGCCTTGCAACTGTTATTCCATTTATTATGACACTTGGTGTTGCAATGGTCGCTTCTCCTGGAGCTCCAGGTGGATCTATCATGACTGCATTACCTTTCCTTTACATGGTATTTGGTACAACAGCAGGAGATACAAACGGACCAATCTGTGCTTTAATGGTTGCACTTTATATCACACAGGATTCTTTCGGAACTGCATGTAACATTTCCGGAGATAATGCGATTGGAATCGTTGTAGATTCTATTTACAAGAAATTTATTTTAAAAGAAGATACAGTGGAGGCTTAATTTATGTCTTTTATCAGTGCATTTGATGTTATGGGACCAAATATGATCGGTCCTTCAAGCTCCCACACAGCTGGGGCTGCAAGGATTGCATTTCTCGCAAGAAAAATGTTAAATAGTACACTGAAAAAAGTTCAGTTTACACTCTATGGATCTTTTGCAAAAACCTATCATGGACACGGAACGGATCGTGCCTTATTAGGTGGGATCATGGGATTTGGAACCGACGATATGAGAATCCGCGATTCTTTCGAGATTGCAAAAGACATTGGACTTGATTTCTCTTTTGTACCAAATGAAATAGAAACTGATATCCATCCAAATACAGTGGATATCTTAATGACAAATGAAAACGGAGATCACATCTTGATCCGTGGGGAATCTTTAGGCGGTGGAAAAGCCAGAATTTGCCGTATCAATGATGTAGAAGTTGATTTTACTGGGGAATACAGTACCTTGATCGTGATCCAGAAAGATAAACCTGGCGTTGTTACTTATATCACAAAATGTCTGAGTGATCAGGATGTTAATATCGCTTTTATGCGTCTTTTCAGAGAATCTAAAGGAAATACAGCTTATTCTATCGTTGAATCCGATGGGCTTCTTCCTGAAAACATCGCAGAGGAGATTAGGAAAAGCCCAAATGTCTCAGATGTTATGATCATTCAGCTGTAGAAAGGAGACTGAAATATTATGGATTTTAAAAACGCAAATGAATTGCTTGATTTATGTAAAAAACATGATCTTCCAATCTCCGAAGTGATGAGACAGCGTGAGATCGTAGAAGGGGAAAAAGAAGCTGATACGGTTCATGATGCAATGGCAAGAGTTCTTGAGATCATGAAAAATGCTGCTTTTACTCCGATCAAAGAACCAGTTCGTTCCATGGGTGGACTGATCGGTGGCGAGGCAAAGAAGATTGCTTCCCGGTATCATTCTGGATTTGGAATCTGTGGTGATCTGTTAGAAAAAAGTATGATCTATGCGATGGCGACTCTTGAGACGAATGCATCCATGGGGTTGATCGTAGCATCCCCAACCGCAGGGTCTGCCGGAATCGTTCCTGGACTTTTACTTGGGCTTCAGGAAGTTCATAAATTAGATGATGAACAGATCATTCAGGCACTGTTTAACGCCAGTGCGATCGGATATCTTGCTATGAGAAATGCAACGGTTGCAGGTGCTGTCGGCGGATGTCAGGCGGAAGTCGGTGTTGCTTCTTCGATGGCTGCTTCTGCCATTGTCGAACTGCTTGGCGGTGATCCAGAACAATGTCTTGGAGCTGCCTCTACCGTTTTAATGAATATGTTAGGTCTTGTTTGTGACCCCGTTGGCGGGTTGGTGGAATATCCATGCCAGAACCGTAATGCCGCAGGTGTTGCAAATGCGATCATCGCAGCTGAGATTTCTTTATCTGGAATCCATCAGCTCATCCCGTTTGACGAAATGTTAAACGCAATGTATATCGTTGGTAAACGACTGCCAGCTGAACTAAGAGAAACCGCCCAGGGAGGCTGCGCTGCAACTCCTTCTGCATGTG
>CAJMOO010000047.1 GCA_905215045.1 uncultured bacterium
CACAGCAGGCATCCGGTATGGCACTTGATCCAACAAAAGTTACAACTCTTCAGGACAACTTAAACTCCCTGATTCCAGGATTTGTACCATTACTGTTAACACTGTTATGCATGTGGTTATTAAAGAAAAACGTTTCTCCAATCATCATTATCATCGCATTATTCATCGTTGGTATTGGTGGACACGTTATCGGATTATTATAAGAATAATCAAGCACATATACAAAAGGCCCGGATGTCCGGGCTTTTTGCTTATATAAGAAGATAAAATTAAATATACTGTAAAAATATAGACAAAAAGTCATCTTGTATAAGCAAAGAAAATTGTATAAAATAAAGAAAGAGAACATACAGAATCGGAGGAGAGCTTATGGCACAATCAATCAATACAAGAGTCGATGTTGTAGTAGAGGCAACATCTTATCAGGGGCTTACAAACTATGGAAAGATTATGGTCGGAGATAAAGGTTTTGAATTCTTTAACACAAGAAATGTGGAAGATTACATTCAGATTCCATGGGAAGAAGTAGATTATGTAATTGCCTCTGTTATGTTTAAGGGAAAGAAAATTCCTCGTTATGCGATTCAGACAAAGAAAAATGGAACATATTCTTTTGCGTCTAAAGAGCCAAAGAAGGTATTACGTGCGATCAACCAGTATATACCATCCGAACGTCTGGTACGTTCTTTAAGCTTTTTTGATGTACTGAAACGTAATTTCATGCCATCTAAGAAAAGTGCAAAGATCAAGAAATAGAATGAAACTTCAAACAGACGGGAAATGTGAAGTTACAAGGTGAAAAAGGAGAAGGTATTATGGGACATATTTTAAGAATGAAACCAGTATTTAAAGAGATGATCTGGGGAGGAACAAAATTAAAGGATATTTATGGTTATGATATTCCAAGTGATCATACAGGAGAATGCTGGGCAATTTCTGCACATAAGAACGGAGACTGTGCGATCGCAGATGGAGAATACAAAGGACAGACATTATCCTGGTTATTCGAAAATCACAGAGAATTATTTGGTAACATTGAAGGAGACCAGTTCCCATTACTTGTAAAGATCATTGATGCAAAAAATGATCTGTCTGTACAGGTACATCCAGATGATGCGTATGCAAAAGAACATGAAGATTCTCTTGGAAAGACAGAGTGTTGGTTTGTACTTCAGGCAGATGAAGGAACAAAGATGGTTATGGGTCACCATGCAAAGACAAAAGACGAATTTGTCAAAGCAATTGAGAATGATGATTATGATAATCTGTTAAATTCATTTAAGATCAAAGCAGGAGATTTCTTCTATATTCCGTCTGGAACATTACATGCGATCTGCAGCGGATCTTTAATCTATGAAGCACAGCAGTCTTCAGATATCACATATCGTGTTTATGACTATCACAGAAAAGATGCGGATGGAAATGAAAGACAGCTTCATGTACAGCAGTCTATTGATGTAACAAATGTACCAGCAAATGTAGATCAGAATAAAGAATTTCCACAGACAGCATTAGAAAATGGTACAAAGACAAGATACGTTGACAGTGAATTCTTTAAAGTTGACCGTTATGAGTTAACTGGTAAAAATGTGATCAAAAATGATGAGCCATTTATGATGGTAAGTATCACAGAAGGAACTGGAACATTAGAAGGAAATGAAGTAAAAAAAGGTGATCATTTCGTTATCTGTTCCGATCAGAAAAAAGTAACTTTTGATGGAACAATGGAAGTTATGATCTCTACATTATAATGTAGAACAGAAAAGATAAAGAAGGATTATAAAAATATAGAATAAGGAAGTTTTATATGAAAGAAGAAGGAAAGATATTTGGTGTTCTGCAAAGAGTAGGACGTGCATTTATGCTTCCGATCGCCATTCTGCCGGTTGCAGGTCTTTTGCTTGGAATCGGACAATCCTTGACAAATGAAACAATGCTTCGGGCCTATCATCTCATGGAGATCATGGGTCCGGGGACAGTTTTGTATGGAATTTTTAAGGTAGGCGGTGATTGTGGAAGTATCATTTTTGACAATCTTGCATTGATATTTGCAATGGGAGTTTCCATAGGAATGGCAAAGGCAGAGAAAGCGGTAGCAGCATTATCCGGAGCACTGTCTTTTTTTGTGATGCATGAAGCAATTTCGTCAATGCTTTCTTTATATGGTGATACTTATACGATGCACACGGGAGCAACCGACCAGATCCTTGGAATTACATCATTGCAGTTAGGTGTATTTGGAGGAATTATTGTTGGACTTGGTGTTGGATATCTACATAACCGCTTTTATAAAATAAAACTTCCAGAAGTACTGTCATTTTTTGGTGGAACAAGGGCAGTGCCGGTTATTTGTACGATCGTGTATGTGGGTGTTGGGATTTTGATGTTTTTTATCTGGCCGCCGATCCAGAACCTGATGTATTCCATTGGAGGAATCGTAAGAGCGTCTGGATATATTGGGACATTTATTTATGGAGTGATGGAACGAGCATTGATCCCGTTTGGATTACATCATGTATTTTATCTTCCATTCTGGCAGACATCTCTTGGAGGAACTATGGAAGTTGCGGGAAAGATGATCGAGGGAGCGCAAAATATCTTTTTTGCCCAGCTGGCAGATC
The DNA here is from genome assembly GCA_905215045.1 of uncultured bacterium. The sequence continues at coordinate 2,622 of CAJMOO010000047.1, forward strand.
CCGCAACAACACATTTTAATGTAGAAGCGACAAGATTTATGGCAGGAAAATTTCCATTGATGATCTTTGGACTGCCAGGTGCAGCACTCGCGATTTACCGCTGTGCAAGGCCCGAACAGAGAAAAGTGGTCGGTGGACTTATGATTTCCGCAGCATTAACATCAATGCTTACAGGAATCACAGAACCACTGGAATTTACATTCTTATTTATCGCTCCGGGACTATACGCAATTCATTGTGTTTTTGCAGGACTTGCGTATATGATGATGCATGTATTAAAAGTTACAGTTGGACTAACATTTTCCGGAGGACTGATCGACCTGTTCTTTTTTGGAATTCTGCAGGGACAGGAAAAGACAAACTGGATGATGGTGATACCACTTGGAATTGTTTATTTTATTGTATATTATTTCTTATTCCATTTTCTGATCTTGAAACTTGACATCAAAACGCCGGGAAGAGAAGAAGAGGTGACAACTGAATTTGAAGATGACTCCGAATATGAATATAGAGAGGATTTTTCAGAAGAATTATTAGCGAAGATCGCAGCTGGTCTTGGAGGCAAAAAGAATATTGGAGATATTGACTGTTGTGTTACAAGACTTCGATGCGGACTGAAAGATATAAGTCTGGTAGATGATGCTATGATCAGGGAGACAGGATCAAGAGGAATCCTAAAACGAGGCAACAGCATCCAGATCATCTATGGACCGCATGTGACGGTATTAAAATCAGAACTCGAAGATTACTTAAGAACCAGACGAGCAAAGAAAGAAATCAAACAATTACTGAAAGAAAATACACACTCCAAGGAAGAAACACAGCAGGAAAGTATTGCCTGTCCGATCAAAGGAAATGTGATCGAGTTAGAAGAAGTAGGAGATGAAGCATTTTCTGGAGGAATGCTAGGAGAAGGTTTTGCGATCAATCCGGAAGAAGGAAAATTATATGCACCGGTAGATGGTATCATTGCGGCGGTATTCCGTACCAAGCATGCACTTGCTATGGAATCAAAGGAAGGTGCAGAAGTTCTCATTCATTTGGGACTTGATACGGTCAAGCGAGATGGAAAAGGCTTTCATATGAAGGTGGAAGCCGGACAGAAAGTAAAAAAAGGAGAACTCATCTGTGAGTTTGACTTGGAAGATATGAAAGCAGATGGATACGTTATGACGACTCCGGTAGTGATAAGCAATAACGCAGAATATGCAAGTATCGCATTGAATCATATTGGAGGTTGTAACGCAGGGGAAGAAATACTAACCCTCTACAAATAGGTAACTATAAAGTTAAATATAGATACAATTCTTAAACTCAAAAAGAAGGAATATAATTTATGAGCTGTATCGCAGGTCATGTTATATTCCTTCTTTTTGCTTGCATACAAAAAACAGCCGTAGTAAAATAAAACACATATGTAAACGAAAGAGAAGGACTAAAAATATGAAGAAAGAACAGATCAGAGGATCGTTATTGTTATTGGTGGCAGCTATTATATGGGGAAGTGCATTTGTCTCACAAAGTGTCGGAATGGAGTATGTGGGACCATTTACATTTAATTGTGTAAGAAGCTTGATCGGAGGTATCGTACTGATTCCCTGTATCGCTATTTTAAATCAGGGAAAATCAAAGAAGAAGATGATATTATCTGAGAAAAAAAGATTACTGCTTGGAGGAGTCTGCTGTGGGATTGCACTGACAACAGGAAGTACCTTGCAGCAATTTGGAATCATGTACACAACCGTAGGAAAAGCAGGCTTTATCACAGCTTTTTATATTATTATCGTACCAATTCTAGGAATATTTTTAGGTAAAAAATGCGGGATGTCTGTCTGGATCAGTGTTGTGATCGCATTGGCAGGGCTTTATTTTTTATGTATCACAGATGAATTTTCCATTGGAAAAGGAGATATCTATGTATTCTTATGTGCAATCGCATTTTCTGTTCATATTTTGGTGATCGATTATTTCACGCAGTTTAACGATGGAGTTAAATTATCTTGTATACAGTTCTTTGTATGTGGAATTATCTGCTTCGTGCCTATGGTGTTGTTTGAACATCCAGAGATCGGCATGATTTTGCTTGCGTGGAAGCCGATTTTGTATGCTGGAGTGATGTCTTGCGGTGTTGCTTATACATTGCAGATCGTGGGGCAGAAACATATGAATCCAACAGTGGCATCATTGATTCTTAGTTTGGAGTCTGTGACATCTGTGATCGCGGGATTTCTTGTGCTGCATCAGAATTTAAGTCAGAGAGAATTGATTGGGTGTGGGTTGATGTTTGTGGCGATTGTTTTGGCGCAGCTTCCAGAAAAAATGTAGTTTGAATGGTAGTCGGTTCATTGTATATGAGAAAAACGAAATAATAGCATAGCAGATCCAGACCAGAAATTTATGCACGTCATTTTGACAGGTCGCTTATACGCAAATTTTCCTTGCAAAACTCGCTTCGCTCAAACATTGCACCAAATTTGTTGCGAACCTGTCAAAATAACGGCAAAATTTCAATGGTTCTGGATTTGCTATGCTATTATTTCGTTTTTCTCATATACACGGACGGTTATTCAAATCCCAACATCTACCCTTCAATATACAAAGCACCTCGACAAAATGTTACAAAAACAGACAAAATGTTACAGAAATATTACGAAATAATAATTAAAAGTCTTGACATACTAACTATAAGTGCTATAATACACACATACTCGAGTTAACAAAATTGTAACATTTACAGGAGGAACATTATGGTGACGAGGAAAATGAGACTGTCGATGGCGATGCTTACGATTGCCGCGAGTGTGTTAACGACAGGAAATATAAAAGCAGATGAGAAAAATACGACAAAAGAAACCAATACAACAACCAGTGAATATGCGAATAAGGCAGTTGCAGATATTTATTCTACAACGACATTGAACATTCGAAAAACAGGCAGTACAAATGCGAAGATCATAGGAAAAATGAAAAAAGGTAATATCGCAACTGTGCTGAAGAAAGGATCAGAATGGTCGAAAGTAAGATCAGGAAATGTCACAGGATATGTGAAGAATCAATATCTTGTCTTTGGAGATGAGATTGAGAATTTTGCAAAAGAAAATGTGAAGAAGGTAGCGAAAGTTCAGACCGAAACATTGAGAGTTCGCAAGAAGGCATCTACGGATTCGAAGATTGTTACATTGGTATCCGAAGATGATAAATTAAAAGTGAAGAATCAATCCGGTGACTGGGTAAAAGTCAAAGTCGATGGTGAGACAGGATATGTGTCAAAGGATTATGCCAAAGTAACATATTCTTTTGGAAAAGCAAAATCCATGAAAGAGATTCAGGCAGAACAAGAAGCGAAAGAAGCAAAGAAAAGAGCAGAAGAAGCAGCTCAAACAGCAAAAAGAAGTGCATCAGTATCTACGACATCAAGCAATCATACTTCGGATAGTAAAACAACATCTGCAAGCACAACAAGTTCAGCGGCGGCAACAAAGGAATCTTCTGTATCAGTATCATCTGGTGGTTCATCAGCGACTGGAAGCAGGATTGCAAGTTATGCGCAGCAGTTTGTTGGAAATCCATATCGTTATGGTGGAAACAGCTTGACAGGAGGAATTGACTGTTCTGGATTTACGCAGCAGATCATGGCGAAGTTTGGATACAGTATCAGCCGTACGAGCAGTTCTCAGGCGGGAGAAGGAAGAGCAGTATCTACAAGCAGCTTGAGAGCCGGAGATCTGGTGTTTTATGGAAATGGTGGAAGTATCAATCATGTAGCGCTTTATATCGGCGGCGGACAGGTGGTACATGCAAGTAATTCGGCACCATATCCACGAGGTGGAATTAAGATTTCAAATGTAAATTACAGAACACCGATCTGTGCAAGACGTATCATAGGATAGAGAAAGAATTACGAATATTGTTTTTATATGAAAAGAAACGGGTTTCATCGATTCTGGTTTCTGGAACAAAAAAAGAAACGAGTGTTATGTGCAGATATCTTATCAGTCATGGAATTCTGACAAAAAATATTTTGCGTGATGCATCAGGAATTTCTTCCTATGAAACGATCGCCAGAGCTGCAGAAAAATTACCGAAGAAAACGGTTTACTTTTGTACACAGGAACTATATGCAAACCGGGCGCAATTTTTCATGAAGTGTGCAGGATTTGATGGAAAGATCGTGTGTGTAGATACCATGTTTTATTCCAATCCATGCAAAACATTTTTGAGAGAATATTTTGCTGATTCAAAAGCTGTTTTAAACTTCCTGCTGTATCATGGAAAACCAAAACAATCTATAAAAAAGTCTGGATTTGCGAAGCTTCCTTCCTATAAAGTGTCAGATACCAAGTATCATATTCAAGCGCAAAATAAGCAGGTACCGTCTGATTATCAAGTGGCAGATAGTAATCCGAATGATCATTATGATGTTGTGAAAGCCGTAGAATATGCAAGAACTTATGCCTTAAAAAGAAATCCATCCTACCCAGCATTTGAAAATAATTGCACAAACTTTGTTTCACAGTGCCTTGCTGCAGGTGGAATATCCATGACAGGAAAAGAGACGCCTTCTGATACGAAAAGACTTAAAGTTTCGAAAAAAAGTACAGATTGGTACAGCATTTCAAAAGAAGACAACCAAAAAATCAAACACTATACAACATCTTCTGCATTTATCAATACAGATGATTTTTTGAAATATTTTCAAGAGGAACTTGGTTATTCGCTATCCACATTTGATAATACCTATGAAGGAAAACTGAAATGTTACCAGACAATACAACAACGGTTAAAAATGATACTACCCAAGTCAAAAAACGACTTGTTGTCGGCACAAAAGTAACCTATAAAAAAGCTGTATACAAAATCACAAGAAGCACAAGTAAGTCAGCAGAAGTGACGCTTCTTTATATCAAGAGCAAAAAAGTAAAAAAATTCACGATTCCAACAAAGATCAAACTGTCTGATGGCAGAAAAGCAAAAGTAACAGGAATTGCAAAAAAAGCGTTCAACAAACGCAAAAAATTGAAGAGGATCGTGGTTAAATCAAAATATTTAAAGAAAAAGAAGATTGCAAAAAATGCTTTTTATGGTTTATCAAAGAAAGCAAAAATCAAAGTGCCAAAGAAAAAACGAAAAGTCTATCAAAGATGGTTTAGAGCTAAGAAACTTTCAAAAAAAATCAAAATCTACAGCTAAAAAAAGAAACCAGATGCAAATCATTGTGAGCATCTGGTTTCTTTTTTACATATACGAAGTATGAAAATAAAAAATTAAAATTCTGATATTGACAGAAGAACATCATATTAATAGAATGGAAAATGTATATTTTGGTTAGGAAAATAAAGATAGAAAAGAGATGTAGAAAGAAAAATATGAAAGAAAGACGTTTCACAAACAAGAAGCTGATCGCCCTTATGTTACCATTGGCAGTAGATCAGCTTTTAAATTCGTTTATGGGTACGGTAGATACTCTGGTAGTCAGTAACTTGGGATCGGCAGCGATTTCAGCGGTCAGCTTGGTGGATTCCATCAATATTCTGGTCGTACAGGCATTTTTTGCATTGGCATCTGGTGGTACGGTTGTTTGTTCGCATTATCTTGGGTGTGAGAAGAAGGATCGGGCAACCAATGCGGCCAGACAGTTAGTGTTTATTACATTGTCCATGTCACTGATCATTGCAATTGCATGCCATTTGTTTAGTGATCAGATTCTTGGTGTGATCTTTGGACAGGTGGAACCAGCAGTCATGGACAATGCGAAGAAGTATTTCTTCTTCTCTGCAATGTCATATCCATTTATTGCATTGTATGATGACGGAGCCTGCATTTTAAGAGCGCAGGAGAACAGCAAACTTCCAATGCAGATTTCATTTGTGGCAAATGGTATTAACGTCGCATTGAATCTCGTATTTGTATGGGTATTTCATTTTGGTGTGGCAGGATCTTCCGCAGCAACGATGATCGCCAGAGCATTTGCAATGGTTGCGGTACTTTACAAATTGAGAAGTCCAAAGATGAAGGTACAGCTTAGAGACTATTTTTCAATTCGCCCACAATGGGATGAAATTAAGAGAATCTTACATATCGGAGTTCCGTCAGGAATTGAAAATGGAATGTTCCAGTTTGGAAAACTTGCAATCCAGTCCACTGTATCACTGATGGGAACAGCAGCGATCGCCGCGCAGGGAATGACCAATATCATCGAAAACTTAAATGGGATCATGTCGATCGGAATGGGAATCGGCCTGATGACAGTGGTTGGAGAATGCCTTGGTGCCGGAGAGAAGGAAGAGGCAGTCTATTATATAAAGAAGATATCCATTGCAGCAGAAGTTGTATTGATCATTACGTGTCTGTTAATGTTTGGACTTACTTATCCAATCACTTATTTTGGAGGTATGGAGCCGGAAAGCGCAAAACTTTGTATTTTCATGGTAACATGTATCACGATCGTAAAACCAATCGTGTGGATTATGGCATTTATTCCGCCATATGGTTTCAGGGCAGCAGGAGATGTCAAGTTTACAATGACAACATCCATGTTATGTATGTGGCTTTGCAGAGTAGTACTTGCGATGGTACTTGCAAGAGTGTTCCATATGGGACCAATTGCAGTATGGATCGGAATGTTTACCGACTGGACGATCAGAGCAATTATCTATATGGTACGATTTAGAAATAGAAAATGGCTTGCTCATCAGGTTATCTGATGTTCGTTGCGGATGATGTCTGTTCGTGTTATACTAAAATGTATTTGAAGATTGAAAAAATGAAGAAATAGATAGAAGGGATACAAATAAAATGAAAGTATCAGATTTTACATTTGATTTACCAGAAGAACTGATCGCTCAGGATCCTCTTGAGGACAGATCAAGTTCCAGATTATTAACATTAGATAAGAATACAGGAGAGATCGGACACGATGTCTTCCATAATATCGTAAATTATTTAAAACCGGGAGATTGTCTTGTGTTAAATAACACAAAAGTCATTCCAGCGAGACTGATCGGAGCCAAAGAAGAAACTGGTGGAAAGGTCGAAGTTTTACTGCTGAAGAGAAAACAGGACAATGTATGGGAAACACTTGTAAAACCGGGGAAGAAAGCACGTCCGGGAGCAAGAATCTCTTTTGGTGATGGAAAACTAGTCGGAGAAGTCATTGATGTTGTCGATGAAGGAAACCGTCTGGTGAAGTTTGAATATGAAGGTATTTTTGAAGAGGTGTTAGATGAACTTGGCCAGATGCCATTACCACCATATATCACACATCAGTTAAAAGACAAGAACCGTTATCAGACAGTCTATGCAAAATATGACGGATCAGCAGCTGCACCAACTGCGGGACTTCATTTTACAAAAGAATTATTACAGCAGATCAAAGATATGGGAGTGAACATTGCTTATGTAACACTTCATGTAGGACTTGGAACATTCCGTCCGGTAAAAGTTGATGATGTCCTAGATCATCATATGCACTCTGAATTTTACAGAATCGAAGAAGAAGACGCGAAACTCATCAATGAGACAAAGAAGAATGGCGGAAGAGTTATTTCTGTTGGAACAACAAGTACAAGAACACTGGAATCTGTGGCAGAAGAAGATGGGACACTCCATGCTAAGAGCGGATGGACAGACATCTTTATCTATCCAGGATATAAATTTAAAGTAATTGATGGACTGATCACAAACTTTCATCTGCCAGAATCTACATTATTAATGTTAGTTTCTGCTCTTGCTGGAAGAGAACATATTTTAAATGCTTATAATATCGCAGTTAAAGAAAGATACAGATTCTTCTCCTTTGGGGATGCGATGTTTATTCATCCATAAGAAGAATCTATGAAAAAATAGATTTTAGAAAGGAGTCACAATGGAAAAGTTGATCGAAATAGGAAAAAGTGGAATCAAAGTACCATTTCTGGGAATGGGAACATGGGCAATCGGTGGTGGAAGCTGGTGGGGAGATAATGATGATGAACTCTCTGTCAAAACAATTCAAAAGGCGATCGATCTTGGAATCAAATGGATCGATACAGCACCAATCTACGGATTGTATCACAGTGAAGATGTTGTAGGAAAAGCAATCAAAGGAAAAAGAGATCGGATCATCTTATCAACAAAATGTGCACTGGAGTGGAGACATGAAACACCAGTATTCCATAAAGAAGTTGATGGAACGAAAGTCTATCGTGATCTTTCAAAGAAAAGTATCATCGAGGATTTGGATCATAGTCTTTTAACGCTTGGAACAGACTATATTGATGTATTGTATACACATTGGCAGACAACCGATAAGAAGATCTATCCGATCGAAGAGACGATGGACGCATTGATGACATTAAAGAAACAAGGAAAGATCAGAGCGATCGGTGCATCAAATGTTACAGCAGATGATATCAGGGAATACTGCCAGTACGGTCAGCTTGACGTGATTCAGGAGAAATACAGCATTGTGACAAGAAGAGTGGAAGAAGAACTGATGCCGGTATGCAAGGAACTTGGGGTATCGATTCAGGCGTATTCTCCATTAGAACAAGGGCTGCTTACAGGGAAATTTACAATGGATACAACATTTCCACAGGGAGATGTAAGAAATAACAATCCATCGTTCCAGCCAGAGACAAGAAAAAAAGTGCTGGATATCTTAGCTGGATGGAAAAAATATCTTGAAAAATATGAGTGTTCTTACAGCAATCTTGTTATTGCGTTCACAGCCAATATGATGGAAGGACTTCATATTCTTGGCGGAGCAAGAAAGCCAGAACAGATTGAAGACAATGCGAAAGCTTTGGGAGTTTGTCTTGACGAAGCAGATATTGTTCAGATGAAAAAAGATATTGAAATATTATTATAAAGATACGAAATGGAGGAACCCTTATGAAACTTGCACTGATTGGAACAGGAAAGATCATCGAAGATGCATTATTTGCAATGGAACCAGTGAAAACAATTGAGAGAACGGCAGTTTTTGCAAGACCTCACAGCAGGGATAAGGCAGAAAAACTTGCAAAACAGTATGCGATCAAAGAAGTCTACACAGACTATGAAGAGTTATTGAAAAAGACAGAAGCTGATACCGTTTACATTGGCCTGATCAACAGTGCCCATTATCCATATGCGAAACAGGCATTATTAGCAGGAAAAAATGTAATCCTTGAAAAACCATTTACTGGGTTTTATGAGGAAACCAAAGAACTGGCACAGATCGCAAATGAAAAGAAATTATTTATTTTTGAAGCAATTACAGTACTTCACAATGAAGTGTTCTATGAGATGAAGAAAAACTTAAATAAACTAGGAAATATTCGTATGGCACTGTGCAATTATTCTCAGTATTCAAGCCGTTATGATGCATATTTAGAAGGAGATATCACACACTCTTTTGATCCAGCGTATTATGGAGGTTCATTATATGATATCAATGTATATAATGTTCATTATTGTGTGGGATTGTTCGGGGAACCAAAGAATGCAACTTATTATCCGAATGTTGGACCAAATGGAATCGATACATCAGGAACACTTGTGATGGAATATGATGGATTTAGCGCAGTCTGTACTGGAAGTAAGGATTCAGACAGTCCGGGATATGTCAGCATTCAGGGCGAAAAAGGATTTATGAAGATAGATTCTAAACCGAATATTGCTTCTGAACTGAAGACAATCTATGTCAATGAAAATGTTAAAGAGAAAGTAAAAGACGCAGCAGGAGCGATGGTTCGTGCAACAATTACAGAAGAATATAAAGCACCAGAGCATCATCACCGTATGACACAGGAATTTACAGACTTTGCAAGAATGATCGATGAAAAAGATTATGAAACAGCGAAGGAATTCTTGGATGAGACTGTTGCGGTTGTGAAAGTACTTGAGGCGGCAAGAAAGAAAGCTGAAATCGAGTTTTAATATTACATTATAGAAGGAAGTAACCTATGAAAGTAATCATTATCGGTGGCGGTGCTGCTGGCATGCTGGCTGCATATCAGGCAGCAAAATGTGGAAACGATGTTTCTTTATACGAAAAAAATGAAAAATTAGGAAAGAAGATATTTATCACAGGAAAAGGCCGCTGTAATGTGACAAATGCCTGTGAGGTCGAAGAATTGTTAGATCATGTCGTAACGAATAAAGAGTTTTTGTACAGTGGTTTCTATTCATTTACGAATAATGCAATGATGGAATTGTTAGAAGAGCTTGGATGCCCGCTCAAAGTAGAAAGAGGAAACCGAGTATTTCCAGTATCCGATCATTCTTCTGATGTTATTGCAGCATTGCAGCGAGGACTTAGAAAAGAAAATGTTGACATCTATTTAAATACAACGGTCAAGAAGATTCTGATTGAAGAGGAAAAAGCAACAGGAGTAAGACTTGCATCTGGAGATACTGTGAAAGCAGATAAAATCATTGTAGCAACAGGTGGAATGTCTTATCAGGCAACAGGATCGACTGGTGATGGATATGATTTCGCAAGGAAAGCAGGACATAAAGTGACGAAACTTACACCAGCACTTGTTCCATTTGAGATCAAAGAAGATTTCTGCAAGCAGCTGATGGGATTATCTCTAAGAAATGTTGCCGTCACAATGACAGCAGATGGCAAAAAGATCTATGATGATTTTGGAGAAATGTTATTTACACATTTTGGAATCAGTGGGCCGGTTGTTTTGAGTGCAAGCAGTTATATCGGAAGACATCAGGGAAAAGAATTAAAGTTTATCATTGACCTGAAACCAGCACTTACAAAGGAACAGTTAGATCACAGGGTGTTAAAAGATTTTAATAAGGCACTGAACAAAGATTTTGTAAATTCTTTGGATCATCTTTTGCCGAAAAAGCTGATTCCTGTTATTATAGAACTATCAGGAATTCCAGAACATAAGAAGGTCAATGAGATCACGAAAAAAGAAAGAGAAACATTCGTCTCTTTATTAAAACATTTGGAACTTACGATCACTGGAGTCAGAGGATTTAAGGAAGCGATCATCACACAGGGCGGGGTCAATGTCAAAGAGATCGATCCTGGAACGATGGAATCAAAGAAGATCAAAGGATTATATTTTGCAGGGGAAGTATTAGATCTTGATGCGGTCACAGGCGGGTTTAACCTTCAGATCGCATGGTCAACAGGATATCTTGCAGGAATGAATTAATATAAGATAAATCAGGAGGAAGAAACAATGTATAGTATTGCGATTGACGGACCAGCAGGAGCAGGAAAAAGCACGATTGCAAAAACAATTGCGAAGAAATTAGAATTTATTTATGTGGATACAGGGGCAATGTATCGTGCGATGGCACTTTATTTTATCAGACATGAGATCAATCCAAAGGATGAAGAGACGATTAATAAAGCGTGTCCAGATATCCATGTGAGCATCAACTATGAAGATGGAGTGCAGCAGGTATTGTTAAATGGAGAGAATGTAAATGGACTGATCCGCACAGAAGAAGTTGGGAATATGGCTTCTAAGACATCTGCTTATAAGATGGTTCGTGCAACACTTCTTGATCTTCAGAGAGATCTTGCCAAGACAGCTAACATCTTAATGGATGGAAGAGATATCGGAACAAACGTACTGCCAAATGCGGACTTGAAAATTTATTTAACAGCATCTTCTAAAGTAAGAGCCGAGCGCCGTTACAAAGAATTAGTGGAAAAAGGTGTGGAAGCTGATTTTGACAAGATTGAAGAAGATATCATTATCCGTGACCGTCAGGATATGGAACGTGAGATCGCACCTTTAAAACAGGCAGAAGATGCAGTGCTTGTCGATTCCTCTGATATGACGATCGAAGAAGTTGTAGATGCGATCGTTGCAGAATTTGAGAAAGTAAAATAATTGAATTTGCGAAGATTCATTTACAAACAGTGAGGGTAAAGATGAAAGTTATTTTAGCCAAAACAGCAGGATTTTGTTTCGGGGTAAAACGTGCGGTTGACACAGTTTACAAAGAAGCAGGAAAGAAAAATGTATACACATACGGTCCGATCATTCATAATTCAGAGGTTGTCAATGATCTGAAGAAAAAAGGCGTGGAAGTGATCAATTCCAGAGAAGAATTAGAAGCTTTGGAAGAAGGAACCGTGATCATCCGTTCTCATGGAGTTGCAAGAGAGATTTATGATCTGATCAATGAAAAAGGGTTAGAACTAGTCGATGCAACATGTCCATTTGTCAGAAAGATTCACAAGATCGTAGAGAAAGCAGGCAATGAGGGTAATCAGGTGATCATCGTCGGAAGCGAGCAGCATCCGGAAGTTCAGGGAATCAAAGGATGGTGTACCGGAGAGGTTCATATCATCTCAGAAGCAAGCCAGCTTGAGGGGATCGATCTTAACAAGCCAACCACTCTCGTATCACAAACGACATTTAATTACAAGAAATTTCAAGATTTAGTTGAAATTCTGA
>CAJMOO010000048.1 GCA_905215045.1 uncultured bacterium
GTTCGAATCTTCTCGCCCACGCTGAAGAGATCTGATTTATCAGGTCTCTTTTTGTATGTAAAAAAAGAACACAATGATACAAATTTTACAATTATTTCATTTGTTAATTATAAAATTCAAAACAATACACTATTTCCTTTACATTTGTGTCGTTATATGGTAAAATTCTTCAAGTATGTAACAGAAGTGTAACAATTGAAAGGGTTATCAATGAAATCACGATTAAAGAAAATAACAATTTTCTCATTAGTCTTTTTATTTATATTTGGTACAGCAATCACAACAACACCAAAACAGCAGGTTAAGGCTGATGATGGATATAATGGAAAAATCTTCAGACACTGGTGCAAATTAAGATCCAGCAGATCAAAAAGATCAAAAGTTTTAAAGAGATTAGAGATTGGAACACCTGTCACAGTCTATTCAACAAGTGGACAGTGGAGAAAGGTTTCTGTAGACGGTAAGACAGGATATGTCTTAAAGAAATATGTTTATATTAACACAGATGCTCCTACATTAGAAGGAACAACATATGACAAAGGACAGACAGTAGCACAATTTGCACAGCGTTTTGTTGGAAACTCCTACGTATGGGGTGGAACAGACCTAAACAGAGGAGCTGACTGTTCAGGATTTATTGGATCAGTTTACAGATCATTTGGATATAATCTTCCAAGAACTTCTTCTGAATTAAGAAGAGCAGGAAGAAAAGTTTCTTATAATGAGAAACAGCCAGGAGATATCATCTGTTATAATGGACATGTAGCGATGTATATTGGAAATGGAAAGATCGTACATGCAAGTAACAGAAAAACAGGAATCAAAATTTCGCCAAGAGCAAACTACCGTAGAATTGTTTGTGTAAGACGAGTAGTGGAATAATTACATAAAGAATTGGAAGAACCTTTATATGATCAGATTAGATTATGTAGGGGTTCTTTTTTTCGATTTATAGGAAATTCCCCTATGAATTGTAATGAATTAGTAAAAGTAATCTTTGCTATTAATGAGTTGCAATTGTATAATATTGACTAGAAGCAGGTAGAAAGGAAGACAAAGATGAAAACATACAAAGGAATTATTTTTGATTTAGATGGTACTTTATTAGATACGATCAATGATCTTACAGACAGTGTCAATGATGTAATGAAAATCTATGGATGGAAAGAATATGATAGCGAAGCATGTAAGATGATGGTTGGAAATGGATTTCGTAAATTAATCCAGAGAGCATTGCCAGAAGAGAAACAGAAAGACGAAATGTTTCTTGATGAGGCAGTTGATCAATTTTCAAAAGCATATCAGAAGAGATATTTAAACAAAACGATTCCGTATGAAGGAATTCTTAAGTTACTGGGAACTTTAGAAGAAAAAGGAATTAAAATTGCAGTAAATTCCAATAAACGTGGAGATTATACGAATGCGCTGGTAAATAAATATTTTTCACAGTTTTCATGGATTGCAGTGTATGGGGAACGTGAAAGAGAAGGAATTCCTAAGAAACCGGATCCAAGCGCGGCATTAGAGATTGCTAATCATATGAATTTGCCAGCAGAAGAAGTTTTATATATTGGTGATTCAAAAACAGATATGGAAACAGGACAGAATGCCAAGATGGATACGATAGGTGTAGCATGGGGATTTCGAGGAGCAGAGGAGTTAAGAGAAAATAATGCTACATATATTGTAGAGAAACCTGAAGCGATTTTAGAGTACGTTATATAAACCAACAACAACCCAGAGTGAAACATAGCACCATAATGAGCACCATATTTGAACTGAAAATCATTTCAGGTAAAAAAGATTGTATGTTAAAATAAACACAGATAAGAAAAGTACAACATTAATTCAAAGAGGTGGAAATTATGTCAAGTTTTAAAAACGCAGATGCAGGAGTTATCGTAGACCAGCTGATCAAGACAATTCAGAAAGAAAGAGATTACTTAAGTGAGATCGATGGTAAGATCGGAGATGGAGATCATGGGATCAACATGAACAAAGGTTTTACGATGTGCGAGAAGAAATTAGAAGGAACTACATATAATCTGTCAGAAGGACTGACAACATTAGGTGAGACACTGTTAGAAGATATCGGTGGATCAATGGGACCTCTGTATGGAATGTTATTTGATGAGATGGCTCAGGCATGTGAAGATGAAGAAGAGATTACAGCAGATGTATTTGCAGAAATGATCACAGCCTCTGTAGAAGGAATTCAGGATATCAGCCCTGCACAGGTAGGCGATAAATCACTGCTAGATACATTGATTCCAGCAAAAGAAGCATTTGTAGAAGCAAAAGAAGCAGGAAAAGATTTTGCAGAATGTTTGGATGCTATGAATGCAGCAGCAGAAAAAGGATGGCAGTCTACAAAAGATCTTGTAGCCAAGATCGGACGAGCAAGCCGTCTTGGAGAACGCTCTCGAGGAGTTCTTGATGCAGGAGCAACCAGCTGTTATTTCATCATCACAACCATTGGAAGCACAGCAAAGAGCCTGTTATAAGAATGATTCATATTGCGAAAGCAATGAACCTCTATATATTCATACAATTTGTTTAGGAAGAACCTCAAAGTTTCGGAAAGAAGCTTTGGGGTTCTTTCATTTCATAGGAAATTTAAAAAAAGTTATTGACAAACGGGCAAAAAATATATAAACTAACTGTATCATATGAAATGGTACAGTTAGTACAGCTAATACAGTATGGCATACAGTACGACAAAAACAATAAGGAGGTACAGGTGTGTTTCGAATCAACCCTGCCAGTGGCAAGGCAATTTATGAACAGATCATGGAACAAGTAAAAGAAGCAGCGTGGAAAGGATATCTAAAACCTGGAGATGCATTGCCGTCCGTTCGTAAATTAGCATTAAGTCTCAATGTAACACCCAACACTGTAGCGAAAGCATATCAGTTGTTGGAGAAAGAGAAAGTAATTATAACAATACGAGGAAAGGGAGCATTTTTGGCAGAAAATGCTTCACAAGAGGTGGACAAAGGAAAGATGCAGGAGATCAAGATAAGTTTAAAAGAGATATTAAGTGAGCTTCGTTATGAAGGGTATGATGAAAAGAAGATAGCAAGCCTGATACATGAGATCTATCAGGATCTGGAGGGATAGGATATGAAAGTGATCGAACTAAAGGACGTGAAAAAATCATATGGAAAGAATGAGATTCTTCATGGAATCAGCCTTGATATAGAAGAGGGAAGCATTCATGGGCTGGTAGGACGCAATGGATGTGGAAAAACAACATTGATCAAATGCTTAACTGGGATTTATGAACAGGATCAAGGACAGATCTTGGTCTGTGGAGAAGAAATTTTCGAGAATCCAAATGTAAAAGCACAGGTAGGATATGTTGCAGACAGCAACCAGTATTTTGAAGGGTATCATATCGATGAGATGGTAGAATTTTATAAACAGATCTACCCAACATTCGATGAGAAAGTATTTAGGGACTACAATCAGAGTATCGGATTAGATGTAAGCAAAAGGATTAAAGAATTATCCAAAGGACAGGCAATGTCATTAGCTTCGATGTTGAATCTGTCCATTCATCCAAAAGTGATGATCATGGATGAACCAATGTCAGGACTTGATGTGATCGCACAGAAACAGATCAAAGATTTTATTGTCAATGAAGTCGATATGAATGGAATGAGTGTGCTGATCTCATCACACGATTTAAAGGATTTAGAAAGTTTCTGCGATTCCGCAAGTATGATGAAGGACGGAAAGATCCTTTATCAGGGAACAATGGATCAGATGAAAGAACGATTTACAAAATTACAGGTTGTATTTGGAGAATCAAGAAGCGAGATCTTCAAAGAACTTTCGGGAGTGATCACATATTCCAATCTTGGAAGTGTATACACAGTAATATTAGAAGGGTATGGAGAGCCAATTCATGAGGCATTAAAACAAGCAGGAGCGATTGTAGTAGAGGAAATTCCATTAAGTTTAGAAGAAGTATTCGTCTACAGCAACCGCTAAGAGGAGGAACTTGGAGATGAAATTTTTTAGAAAATATAATCTGGTACTTCCACCAGCAGCATTGTTATATGGGATTTCCGCATGGAATATCAAATATCCGGAGGATGGACTGCCACAGACGATGATGGATGATCTTGTCAATGGATGGCTTTTGATCATAATTTTATTTGCAGCATTATCAGCAGGAATTGTATATCAACTGCAGCAAAATAAAAAACAGCAATATATCTACAGCCTTCCATGGACAAAGAAAGACATTTACCAAAAGAGTCTTACAAAACTGCATATATCACTTTTGTTCGCAGAGATCATCTATGGAATTTTCTTTGCAATGAAGATCGCAACGATTCCGAATGCGGAATCAATCACGAATGTGATCATATGCACATTATGGAATGCAGTAATTTGTTTTGTATTTTGTGCACTGATACAGGTTTCATTGATCGTGACAGCATATATCTGGCAAGGACTTGTCATAGCAGTCGTTACATTTTATGTGATATTGCCGATGATCCTTCAGAATCTGGCATTTTTACTCCAGTTGCTGTTTAAGGTAAGATCTTCTAGATTTGCGATACTCGAGTGGGTTATCTATGGAAGATTCGGCAGAACATTTTTATATCCATTAAATTTTCAGCTTGATACAAATAGCTTGGAGAGCAATCCGATCTGGAAAGCACAATATGTAAATTCTGCGATCATCTGTATTGCCGTTTTATTTGCAGCAGGAGTCTTTAGTATCTGGTTTGCAAAACGACAGTTTATCAAGCAGGAGCAGGCACAGAACCGAATGTTAACAAGGTTATCAGGGATGCAGAATAAAGTCATCACGACGATAGTGATCACGATCCTGTGTTTTAATGCATTAAGTAATCATGAGATATATGTTTATATATTTAAGTATGACAAGACACTTCGAACCAGAATTTATGGATTGATCGCATGGGGAAAAGAATTTATGTGTTCATCAGATAGTTATAAACTGATCATACAGAAATTAAATGCAGTACATTGGTTTATATATTTGGTAGTGATATTAGTGATCACATATTTTGCTGTATCGATTATTCAGACAATAAGGAGGAAATGTTATGAGAGGGCTTGTTAATCATGAAAAACGAAATCTGCTAGCCATAACATTAGTGTATACCATAGTGATATGTTTCATATTACAATATGTGATCGCAAACGATATTTCAGGAACTGCAGATCAGATCAATAATTTTTATGGAGGCATTTATAATAATTATGGCAATCTGTTTTTAGGAACATTAGATCAATACTATGAAATGTTCATTATCGTTCTTATGATACCGGTTAGTTTTGTAGCGGTAATACAGTATCGGGAAAGCAGTACATCAAAATGTGGAGAATTTTTAATGCAGCTTCCGATCAAAAGAGGTCAGATTTTTCTGACAAGGACGATCACAGGAATGATGACATATACGATTCCATGGCTTTTTCTTTCATTCGGAATGATCATGATGAGAACAAAAGCACAGTCATGGTATGAGATGAATCTATCCGTATGTAAAAACGGAGCAGTACTTCTTGGAAATGATAACATCATACATTTGTGTGCGTATCTTCTATTTATATGGGTATCATTGACACTCATCTATGCCATTGCTATATTTTTTCAGAATATCTGCAAAAGACCATGGATCGCAGGAGCGATCGGAATCGGAGCAATGTTATTTCCAAACTTTATGGATTATATGATGCCAAAAGTATTATCATTCCCAGATACAATATATCATGGCTGGTGGATGGCTGCAATTTTTGAAAATGGACCGATCACAAAACAGTTTATATGGGATAAAGGTGTGAACCAGCTGGTGACGATGGCTTCGTTTGATCATTTTGCACAGATCCTTCTGATTCAGATCGTATTGATCGCAGTATTTTTTGGAGTTGCATTTTATGTATTTCAAAAGTCGGATATGGCAAAGAGGAATAATTTTATGTATTTTCCATGGATGGAGCATCTGTTTGTATGGATCTTCCCATTCTGTGTTTCATTATTCATTGTAGTGACAGGGTTCAAGATTCAGTCATACACAGGCGGCATTCTGGCAGCAGTGATCGCAACGATCATATATTATATAGTAGAAAAGCGTAAGAAAAGGAGGGCAGTATAATGTATTATTCAACTGCAACTGGTTATATTATCATATTATCACCACTGATCCTTCTAGCTTTATTGGCAACGATCGGAATCGTGCTTTACCGTCATCCGTCAAAATTACAGAGAAAATGGTATAGCATATCATTTAAGAAAAGAAAAAGAGTCAAACAAATAGCGATCCTTCTTGGATTTTGTATGGTAGCAGGACTATTTATCTATCCGCTGACAAGCAAAAAGCAGTTTGTATCAACGATCAGTCTGTCAGCAAATGAAAATAATTTTATCACAGAAGATAAGATCAATCAGATTTCAGAAGACAGAAGAGAAATAAAAAATGAGAAATGGCTGAAAGAATTTTATAAGATGATGAAATCAGATGATGAAAGTTCGTCTCTTTTAGATGACAGTGGAAGTTACGAAGTATGGAAAACGAGTATCATGGAAGATAAAACGGGTGAGTATGAGCTGCGTTTAAGAGCAGAAGACACAGTTCTTCATAGATTTTCAATACAGCAATCGGATGAAGATATTGATTCCGACGGAGATTCCGACAGCTACGATACCGACGGATTTTACGATATCATTCAAAGACCAGACAATACATTTGAAGAAAATTATCAAAATCTTACAGATTCAGAAAAAAAAGAAATTCAGGATCTCAATTGGAATTACAAAGATGGTCTTTTGTATGCAACAAATAGAAATCATAAGAGATGTATCAATGGAACAGCTCAGTATTATATGAAGAACTCTAAATTGATCAATACGATGGAGAATTCAGGATATAAAGGGATCAAAAAATGGATGGAACAATGCGAAAAAGACACAGCAGGAATTAAAGTAAAGGCTGGAGATAAAACATACTTGTTTCATAATACAGACAAATGGCATACATTCAAGAAAAATGGATTAACATGTCTTTATAATTACAAACGTTTTATCATTCGATTTGATATTAACAAAGTGATTGGAATCAGGAGTAATCTATCTGACCTGCCACAAAATGGCAGAGAGATGTGGACGGCTATAACGGATCATAGTGGATCAGCTGCGAATGAAGTTATTCTTCGTTCTTATAATGATGAAGAATTATATGCAAGGAAAAATATCCAGATCTTTTTGCAAGATCACAAGATCAAACAGATGTTGATCTACTGGGATGAAACAGAAGTATTCAAAGGATTCACAAAAGAAGAAAAGATATTCCTAAAAGCCTGTTTCGAAAAAATGGGTATATCATCCAAGGATGCACAAGAATGGTTAAATATATTTATGATCAAGAAAACGCCACAGAGCGGTAAGTTAGGAAGCTGGACATACAGCAAAGGAAATAGTAAAAATCAGGTGATATCATTGATCAATAATAATGAAAATAATAATTATGTAAATTTTTACAAAAAAAGTAAAGGAAATAATTGACAAATATAAAATGATATGGTAAATTATGGGTAGAAAGTGCTTACAGCACAAACTCCCCTTAATAAACAGTTCGAGAACTACGGTTTTCCTGCGATTGTTCATCGCCCATACCCCATAGAATCTCGAAAGAATTGTATTTTAGATTATCATCATCAACAATCATTTTATATTTATCTGCAATCCTCTATCTAAGTTGTGATGTGAGCACTTTCGATTTTTAAAATATGAAAATAAGGATTCCTATGATTCTATGATATAGAAACATAAGAATCCTTTTCATTATTTTTAACAAATCACAATGACAAATCAAAAATAATATGATATGATATTATTTTGAATGGGATAATATAAGAAAGTAGTAGAAATTCACATATAGGAGGAAGAAACATGCCAGTAAAGTATGTATTTGTTACAGGAGGAGTTGTATCTGGATTAGGTAAAGGAATCACAGCAGCTTCTCTGGGACGATTACTAAAAGCCAGAGGCTATCATGTCACAAGCCAGAAGTTTGATCCATATATCAACATTGACCCAGGAACAATGAACCCAATCCAGCACGGAGAAGTTTTCGTAACAGATGACGGAGCAGAGACTGACTTAGACCTTGGACATTATGAAAGATTTATCGATGAAGGACTGAATAAGAAATCAAACGTTACAACAGGTAAAGTATATTGGAGTATCTTATCCAAAGAACGTCGTGGAGATTATGGTGGTAACACAGTACAGGTAATCCCACACGTAACAAACGAGATCAAGAGCCGTTTTTACAGAAGTGAAGATCCAAGCGATCAGGAAGTAGCAATCATTGAAATCGGAGGAACTGTAGGAGATATCGAAAGTCAGCCATTCTTAGAGGCATTAAGACAGTTCCAGCATGAAGTAGGACATGAAAACTGTATCTTAATTCATGTAACATTAATTCCATACTTAAAGAGTTCAGGAGAATTAAAGACAAAACCAACACAGGCAAGTGTCAAAGACTTACAGGGAATGGGAATCCAGCCAGATATCCTTGTATGCCGTTCAGACTATCCATTAGATGATGGAATCAAGAGAAAGATCGCACAGTTCTGTAACGTTGAACGTTCAAGAGTTATTCAGAACTTAGATGCAGAAGTATTATACGAAGTACCTTTGATGATGGAGAAAGAACATTTGGCACATGAAGTATGTGAATGTCTGAACATGCCATGCCCAGATCCAGATCTTGACGACTGGAAGAAGATGATCGATGCATGGAAACATCCAGAACATAAAGTAGAGATCGCATTAGTTGGTAAATACGTATCTTTACATGATGCTTACATCAGTGTCGTAGAATCCTTAGAGCATGCCGGAGTCGCAAATTCAGCAGATGTGAAGATCCGCTGGGTAGATTCAGAGAGAATCAGCTCTTACAATGTCGATGAGATGTTAGGTGGAGTTCACGGAATCTTAGTTCCAGGTGGATTCGGAGATCGTGGAATCGAAGGAATGATCTGTGCGATCAAATACGCAAGAGAGAACAAGATCCCATATCTTGGACTGTGCTTAGGAATGCAGCTTACATTAGTAGAATTCGGAAGACATGTCTTAGGATTCTCTGATGCACACAGTCAGGAATTTAATCCAGACACAACACATCCAATGGTTCATATCATGCCAGATCAGGATGGAGTCACAGATCTTGGTGGAACATTACGTTTAGGATCTTACCCATGTGTATTAACAGAAGGATCCAAAGCATATGAATTATATGGAGAGAAAGAGATTCACGAAAGACATCGTCATAGATATGAAGTAAATAACGAATATCGTGACATCCTTCAGGAGAATGGAATGATGTTATCCGGATGCTCACCAGACGGAAGAATCGTAGAGATGGTAGAGATTCCAGAACATCCATGGTTTGTGGCAACACAGGCACATCCTGAGTTTAAATCAAGACCTAATAAAGCACATCCATTATTTAAAGGATTTGTAGAAGCAGCCTTAGAACATCAAGGTAAATAACACAAAAAGTTAATATAACATCATCAAAAAGATTCTGAGATAGCTTAATATCTCAGAATCTTTTTACATATTATTTACAATTCAATACAATTAGAATTTACATATATATGATAGAATCCTTTAAGAGTCAGAAAGATATGAAAAGACAAAGGTATCAGGAGGTATATATGAGATCTAATTGGAGAAAACAAATGATGATCAGTGCATTAGCATTGACACTTTCTGCAACAAATGTAGCACCAGTATTTGCAAGTGCCGCTCCAGATGGCAAGACAAATGCAGCAGACATTGCACAGACAATGGGAACAACGGCACAGTGGAATCGTTGGGAGAAAGAATGGGAAACTTTAAAAAATGACTGGACACAAATTTCATTGTCACCAGGAAGCAATGCAACGGAGTTGAATTTTGCATGGTATACACCAAAGCAGACAAATGATGATCATTCAAATGCAAATGTTCCAAAACTGATTATTGGTGAAGGACATAATATGAAAAATGCCAAGGTGTACGAGGCAGAACAAACAGCAGTAAAAGATGAACAGGATAACAATGGGGAAACTTATAATTCTAATAAAGTAACAGCAACAGGATTAAAAGAAAACAAAACATATTATTATAGTTACGACAATGGAAATGGGTACACAAAGCCAGCTGAATACACGACAAAATCTACAAACAATTTCTCATTTGCATTTGTAGGTGACCCACAGATCGGATCTTCAAATGAATTAAAGGGAAAAGATACGAAAGAATTTTACGATGCACAGTCAAATGCAGTAAAGAGTGATGCATTTAACTGGTCTTCTACTTTAAACGCAGCATTAGAAAAGACAGATGATCAGTTAAGTTTTGTTGTATCCGCAGGTGACCAGATTCAGACAACAAAGAAAAAGTCACCAAACAAAGATGCATCAAAAAGTGAAATTGAGTATACAGGATATTTAAGTCCAGAAGCATTAAAATCACTTCCAGTGGCAACGACAGTAGGTAATCATGATGCAGATAATGCAAATTATACATACCATTTTAACAGAACAAATGCAAGTGAACTTGGAAGTAATAAGGTAGTCGGTGGAAATTATTATTTCAAATATGGAAATGCATTATTTATCATGTTAAATACACAGGATACAAATGTAGCAGAACATAAACAGTTTATTGAGCAGACAGTTGCAGCGAATAAAGACTGCAAATGGAGAATTGTAACACTGCATCAGGATATTTATGGATCAGCAGAACATTCTAATGAACCAGAAATCACAAATTTAAGATATCAGTTAACACCGATTTTTGAACAAAATGATATTGATGCTGTATTAACAGGTCATGATCATGCTTATTCAAGATCTAAAATGCTATTAGGTGGAACAAAAGCGAATGATTATATAGATGATGAATTTGATGCAGAATTAGAGAAAGATATGGATGCTGGTGAAAATCCAACGACAAAAACAGTGGCACCAGGAAATATTAAAAATGACAGCACAGATGAAAAAGATCAGAAATACTTAACATATCTTAAAAGTATCATGGATGAAAAAGCAATTGAGACTGTCAAAAAACAGGGAAGCTCTGTGATCAATCCAGAAGGTGTCCTTTATATGACAGCAGGTTCTTCTTCAGGAAGTAAATATTATGATCTGGTACCAAGACAGCAGACATATATTGCACACCGTTGGCAGGAAGATGTCCCAACATATTCAGTTGTTGATGTAACAGAAAATAGTTTAACGATCAATACATATCGTACAGATAATGATGAAAAGATTGATGAAACATTTTCTATCACAAAGAGCAAAGGGGATATAACATCACTTAATGCAGAAATTAAAGCATCTGAAAGCATTGTAAAGCAAAAAGATGCATATACAACAGAAAGCTACAGAGTTTTTGAACAGGCAATTACAGGAGCCAAAGAAGTTGCAGCAGACAAAAAAGCAACAAAAGATGAAGTTGAAAATGCATTAAAAGTTCTGACAAATGCAAAAGCAGGATTAGAAAAGAAAGTTGTAGTAGCAAAAGCATCTGCAAAATTAAAAGCTGGCAAAAAGAAAGTAACAGTTAAGATCAAAAAAGCATCTGTATCTGGATATCAGATTAAATATGCATCAAACAAGAACTTTAAAAAAGCAAAGACAAGAAATACAAGAAAAACAATTTATACAATCAAGTCATTAAGATCAAAGAAAAAATGTTATGTAAAGGTTCGTGCATACAAAGTAATTAAAGGTAAGAAAATCTACGGTTCTTACAGCAAAGTTCTGAAAGTGACTGTGAAATAACAATGAAACAAAAACAGATGAAAGGAGTGTGTCTGCTGATCGCAGGCATTCTCTTTCTTCTGCTGTTTTTTTCTTTTTCTGGAATTGAGAAGACAAAACTTCTAGATACAGATGGAAGAAATTTTGAAAAAGCAGAAGTAACAAACGTGATCTCTGGAAACTTATCAAATAGTGGAAGTGGAAAACAAACCGTAGAATTAAAACTTCTCTCAGGGGATCATAAAGGAAAAATAATACAGGCAACAAGCTCTCAAAGTTATTTATTTGGTGCAAAATGTAAAAAAGGAATGAAAGTCATAGCGATCATTAATGAATCGAAAGGAGAGTTGCTGGCGTCTGTATATAGTGTAAACAGAGGACCTATGGTATGGCTGATGGCAGCAGTGTTTGTAGCAATCGTGGTTGCAGTCGGTGGAAGAAAAGGAATTTCATCAATATTAAGCTTGGTATTTACAATGCTTTGTATCTTTTTTATTTTTCTTCCGATGATCTACAAAGGAATATCCCCGATACTGGCGGCTGTATTAGTGGTCGCATTTACAACAGTTGTGACGATGTGTATGGTTGATGGAATTACGAAGAAATCAGTAGCCGCGATGCTTGGAACGATCATAGGTGTGGTATTTTCTGGAGCATTTGCATTGATCTTTGGACAAGTGACATCGATCACCGGATATAATGTGTCTGATATAGAGAATTTGGTCTATGTCGGAGAAATGACAGACATAAAAATTGGTGAATTGTTATTTGCAGGAATCTTGATCGCATCATTAGGTGCAGTCATGGACGTTGGAATGTCAATCGCCTCTACACTCAATGAATTAAAAGAACAAAATCCACAGATGATGTTAAAAGAACTGTTTCAATCAGGAATGAATGTCGGAAGAGATATGATGGGAACAATGACCAATACACTGATTCTTGCATTTACGGGTGGATCAATCAACACATTAGTATTTATCTTTGCATACAATTACGAATATCAACAGGTGATCAATATGTATTCCGTAGGGATTGAAATCATGCAGGGATTATCATCAAGTCTCGGAGTTATCATGGCAGTTCCAGTGACCTCCTGGATCGCAGCATTTTTATATAGTAAAAATCAAAAATAAAGAAAAGACTCCATAACAATTCAGATCTTTATGAATTCGCAGACAGAAGTTTGAGAATATGTTATAATGAAAAAAATTAATTAAATTTAACAAGACATAAATATTTGACTAAGTTTAGGGGGCGAAGGTTATGAAAGTTAAAGGAGTCAGACTTTATGGAGTCAAAGATATACGTCTGGAAGAATTTGAGATCCCTGAGATAGCTGAAGATGAGATTCTCTTGAAGATAGAATGTAACGGAATTGCAGTGTCAACTTTAAAAGAGATCACATTGGCACAGAGACATTTAAGAGTACCAAAGAATATTAAAAAGAATCCTGTACTGATCGGACATGAATTTTCTGGAACGATAGCAAAAGTCGGAACAAGATGGAAAGAGGATTATCAGGAAGGAAAACAATTTGTATTAGTACCAGAGATTCCTCACCAGATCGAATCACCAGGATATTCTTACCCTTATTTTGGAGGTGCAGCAACATACTGTATCATACCAGCAGATGTAATTGAGAAAGGATGTTTGTTGCAATATGAAGCAGATTCATTCTATGAACTTGCACAGGCTCAGGCTTTATATAGTATAGTGGGAAGTTTTCATTCAAACTATCACAGTAAAGAGGGAACCCACGATCATATATCTGGAATTAAAGAAGGTGGGAATACCATCATCCTTGGAGGAGCCGGTCCCATGGGACTAATGGCAATCCGTTATGTCCTTGGAATGAAGAAAAAGCCAAGAAGACTCGTGATCACAGATACGAATCAAGAGCGTTTGGAAAAAGTAAGGAAAATGATACCGATGCAGGAAGGAACCAGGCATGGAATAGAGCTTTATTATATCAATCCATCGATGTTTACAGACTCCGTTCCAGTGTTACTGGCAATAACCAATGAAAAAGGATACGATGATGTGTTTGTCTATGCACCACCCAAATGTGTAGCTGAAATAGGGAATCGTATTATGGCAATGGATGGCTGCATGAATATTTATGCATCAACAGCAGATAAAAATTATCGTGCTGGAATGAACATATACGGAAGCCATTATTTAAAAACTAAACTGATCGGTTCATCTGGAGGACTTCGTTCAGACCTGATCGAAGCCTTAGACCTGATCACAACAGGCAAGATCAATCCAGCAGTTGGAATCACACACATTGGAGGAATCAATGCGATTGTCAATACAACATTATATTTAAAGAAGATACCAGGATCAAAGAAGATTACATACCCACAGATCAACCTGCCATTGACAGCAATAGAGGACTTTGGGAAATTAGCTGAGAAAGATCCAGTCTTTGGAGAATTAGATGAATCCTGTAAACGACATGGTGGATTGTGGAATCCAGAAGCAGAGAAGATACTGCTTGATCATTTTAAAAAGTTTTAATTTGTGTGTTGGCCAACTGTAGATTTTGAGTATATGATAAAAAATAAATAAACGATCGGAAGAGCAGCTAGAGAATTTTACTCACGTTTTTTACAGATCGCTGATCCGCCGGCTTTCCTTGCGAACTCGCCTTCAAGGGTATTCAAGACAGAAACTCTTTGAGGCTCAGACAACGCACCAAGCCGGCTGCGAATCCGTAAAA
>CAJMOO010000049.1 GCA_905215045.1 uncultured bacterium
TTGTAACGATCACTATGGAAAATGGTGATGTAATGAAAGCAGAATTATATCCGGAGATCGCTCCGATCACTGTTGAGAACTTTGTAAATCTTGTAAAAGACGGTTTCTATGATGGTTTAACTTTCCATCGTATCATCAACGGATTTATGATCCAGGGTGGATGCCCATTAGGTACAGGAACAGGTGGTCCTGGACATACGATCAAAGGAGAGTTCAGCCAGAACGGTGTGATCAACAACTTAAAACACACTCCTGGTGTTTTATCCATGGCTCGTTCTATGATGCCTGATTCTGCCGGATCACAGTTCTTTATCATGCACAAAGCTGCTCCACATTTAGATGGACAGTACGCAGCATTTGGTAAGATCATCGAAGGAATGGATGTTGTAAATAAGATCGCTGAAGTTGCAACAGATTATTCCGATAAACCATTAGAACCACAAGTTATGAAGACTGTAACTGTGGAAGAATAGTCAACTATATCCTTACAGCACAGAGCCGGACCATCAATCTTCATTTGTATCCGGCTCTTAATTTTTATAAATATTTAGATGGGGAATGATAATATGAGTGAAAACAACAAACTAATCTTTCTGGATGTCGATGCGACTTTGTACAGTAAAGAACAGCGTCTGGTTCCAGAATCTACGATCAAAGCAATCCATGAAGCACAGGAAAATGGTCATAAAGTCCTGATCAACACTGGATGACCTCTTGTTTATTTTGAAAAAGAGATTCTCGATATTGGCTGCGACGGTTATCTTTGTTCTAACGGAGTTCACATCCTTCTTGATGGCGAAACGATCTATCACAAAACAGTTCCTAAAACAGTGGTCGAACAGATCAAACGGATTTGCGAAGAAAACAATATCTATGGCACCTTTGAAGGGGAAAAATGTTCTTATTTCCGCGATCATAATGTTGACTTTCATCCACATTATGGATTTATGATCACTGCTTTTGACCTTGCTCCTTATATGGCGCATGAATTTACATGGGATCATGTTGAAAATCCTGATAAAGGGACTGGTCTTACATATGTCGCTGATCATCTCAATATCTCTACAGATGATTGCTACGCATTTGGAGATAGTAATAACGATATCTCCATGTTTAAAGCTGCTGGCCATGGAATTGCTATGGGAAATGCCTGTGATGAATTAAAAGAAATTGCGGAATATGTTACAGATTCCGTAAACGATGACGGGATTTATCATGCATTTGAACATTATCATTTGATTTAATATAAGAGGGGTATTGCAAGTTTTTGTTACTACTTTTGCAATTTGGAAGAAAAGCAGCTAGAAATCTTAAATTTTGATTTCTAACTGCTTTTTCTTTCAATAAATATCAGAGATTACTTTACTATTTAATTTTAATTGTAACCGTCTTGCTCTTTCCGCTTCCATCCACTGCTCTTGCTGTGATCTTCACGGATTTTTTCTTTCCAGCTTTGTATGTTGTTACAGTTCCTTTGGAAGAAACTTTCGCATATTTTGTATTGCTGCTTGACCATTTTAAAGTTCTATTTGCCCCTGAAGATGCACTTGTTTTTCCTTTCAGATATAACTTCTTACCAGCTTTTACTGATTTAACTCCAGAAATATAGACTTTCTTTACAATACCTTTCTTGACATAGATCTTATATGATGCTTTCTTACCACTTCCGTCTTTGGCTGTCGCTGTGATCGTTACTGTTTTTCCACCCATTTTCTTCTTCGTTGTAACGACACCGCTGCTGCTAACTGTTGCAACTTTGGTATTGCTTGATTTCCATGTAACACCTTTATTGTATGCGTTGGATGGTGTTACGGTCGCCTTTAATGTTACTTTCTTACCAGTTGCGATCTTGTTAGATGTTGTTGTTGTGATCGTAATCTTGCTGACTTTGATATTTTCTACTGTTACGATGCAGTACATTACATTTCCGTCAGATGTTATTGCCGTAATAATTGCTTTTCCTGCAGCCTTAGCTGTTAATTTACCTGCTGCATCAACTGTTACAACTGCTTCGTTAGAAGATGTCCATTTTACTGTTCCGATTGAAGCTGTTGCATAATCTGGTAAATATGTGATCTTCAGCTGTTCTGTCTTGCCTGGATTTAATGTTACAAATGTTTTGTTTAATACAACCGCCTGTGTAGGAATCTTACCTGTTTCATCTGTTGTGTAAACTTTGATCGTTTTTGTTGTTGTTCCAGCTTTTAATGTCAGTGTTGCCATCTGACCTTTTGTTCCGGCTTTGATCTTATCTCCTGTAATGGATACTGCTGCCAGATTAGATGATGTGATCGTGCATGCTTCTTTGCTATCTACGAATACACCTTTTGTAAACTGCTGTATTGTTAATTCCTGTCCTTCTTTTAGATACAGGCTGTCGCTTAAGAATGACATTCTTGTCGCTGTGCTTGCTGTTGTTGGCAGATATAATGATTCTAACTGTGCTTTCAGATCATTTAATGCTGTAAAATCTGTCACAGATGTTCCTCTTAGATAGAGTGTTTTTAACTGTTTTAAATTCTTTATGAAACTGATGTCTGTGATGTTTTTGTTGTTTTCGAGGTCGATCTTTGTGCAATTAACTGCTTCGGATAAACCTGCTAAATCTGCATTCGTCAGATCTTTATTTTCTAAATTAATAGATTTTACATTTTTGATCTCTTCTGTTGAGATCATTCCATCGTTATTTGCATCTGCCTCTAATGCATCGTATACTTTGTAACTTGTCAATGGAATAATATCTTTTCCTACGGCTGCTACCTGAATCTCAATCGTTGCTGTATATGTCTTTCCTGCTCTTGCTACTACCGCTTCTACCGTTGCTTTTCCTGCTGCTTTTGGTTCCAGATAGTATGTCTTTGTTCCATCCTGTGCCATTTCTGTGCGGATATTTAAGATCTTTGTATCTTTTGATGTAATCGTTACTACATCATCTTTTTCCAGATTATTTAACTTGATCTGTTTCTTAAATGCTCCTACACTTACATTTGGATCATTTTTATCAAACTCTGGTGTTGTTGCACTTTTGGCTGTCACATTTACTGGAATCGTTGCAAATACTGTTGGTGTTGTTGTGCTTTCAACTTTTAAATTCGTCGTTCCTGCTTCTGCTGTATCCACTGCTTCCAGACTTATGGATCCATCTGACTGAACCTGGATTGATTTTAATTTTGCTGTTGTTCCTGCTACTACTTCCTCAGAATACTTAACATCTTTGCATCCTTTTAAAATTCCTTTTGGAAGAATAGGATCATTTGTTTTGGCTCCTTTTTCTACTGTAATCGGATCTTTCTTAATCAAAGCAATTCTATCTACTGTAGAAACCTTTGTACCTTCCAAATTGATTTCTTTTAGATTCGTCATAGATTTTAATGCATCAATCTTACTTATATTTGTATTCTTGCTTAAATCTAATTTTTCACAACCAGTTGCATACTGAAGATATGCTACTTCTGTATCTGTCAGACCTTTGTCAGAAAGATTGATTTCTGTCTTCGCTGCTAAGTCTGCTTTAGTAAGCGCACCTTCTTCCTTTCCACTAAATACCTGATACATCGTTTGTGAAGTAAATGGAATGATATTATCATCTTTGCTTAAATTAAATTTAAACTGAGCACTTACTCCATCTAATGGCTTTTTATTCTTTTCAAATGTTGCTATTACAGTAACTGTTCCACTGTCTTTTAATGCGATCGGCATATACTTCACAACTTCTGTTCCATCTGCTTGTTTGAAAGTCTTTTGTTCAATCTTTAATGCTGTTTGATCAGAAATTTTGAAGTTGACTTTATCGAAATCTTTTGCCTGCGTTCCCTGGAATTCATAATACTTGAAATTTCCTACTGTTACATTCTGGGATTCTGCCGCAAATGAAATCCCACTTGTAACTGTTGGTGTGGTTGTACCTTCCTGTGTCACCGCTGCCTGATTCCCCTGATCTGCTGTTGCCGCCATTACCGTAAATCCGTTGACCGGTATCATAGATATGCTGAGCAGACATGCTAACAGTTTCTTTCTACTCTTGCCATTTAAGTGGCTGAATACTTTCCATCCTTTTTGCATGAAATTCGTCCTCCTTTTCTTCATGTTTGAATCTGCATATTGCTTTGTTTATTATAACACTTTTTTGTGTAGAATGCATAAAAGAGTGATCGATTTGATCACTCTTTTAGCGCATTTTTGGGATTATTTAATTTTAATCGTTACAGTTGCTTTCTTTCCACGTACTTTTTTCCGTGGAATCTTAGTCTTCTTCATAAGTGAAAGCTCCCTATTAACTTATTATCCCTATTTACAATTACTATACTTTTTTAATTATACTCCTGCATTAATCTTTATTCAATGTATTTGTTCACATTTTATACACATTTTTCATGCATACAACAACAATAAAAAGACTAGGACAATCAGTTTTGGAAGATGTATATTTATACAATCCAAAACTGACTGTCCTAGTCTTTTGTTCATTAGAGTTTTTATTTAATTATTTTTATATCTAATGCTGTGGCGCTCCATTAGGTTCCAATGTTCCTCCAACCTGTTTCTTCATTCTGAATCGGTAGAAGATGATCGTTGCTAATGTTGACACAACTAAGATTCCAACAAATACTGCAATATCCTGTCCGATCCGTCCATCCATGGATAGTGTGTGACGGAATGCGTGTACTGTATAGCTGAATGGCATATATTTGTGTAATACTGTGTAGAAGTGTGGTGCCATATCCAGTGGATATGTTCCTCCGGCTGCACCTAACTGTACGACCATGAATACTAACATGACGTAACTTCCGACACGGTTTAATAACATCTCACCAAAGCAGATCAATGACATAAATGCCATGGATGCTAAGACGGCCATTCCAAATGTTTTTCCTACGTAGTGTGGTTCGAGTCCATTGATTCCCATTAAAACTGCAACCATGATCACTGCCTGCGCAATGGATACTGCTGCCATAACTGTGACTTTGCTTAACCACCACTGAAGTCCACTCTTGACTTCTTCGTTTTTCTCCATTAAAGGATACATTAATGTAAATGCCATACATGCTACGAATAATCCAACGGACATCATATATGGTGCCATTGCGTGACCATTGTTATCAACGTGTGAATATTCTACATTCTTAGCTTTTACTGGTGCTGCAAACATTTTGTTTGTCTTCTTGGTTGCTTTGATGCTGTTAACCTGATCTGCTCCTTTTTGTAAGGAATCTTTTAATGTCTTGCTTCCACTCTGAAGTGTTCCGATTCCATTTCCAAGAGTTGTAGATCCTGCTGCTAACTGACTTGATCCACTTGCGATCTGTCCAGCTCCAGATGCTAACTGTCCAGCTCCACTGTTTAATGTATTGTTGTTAGCAACTAAGGCTGCTGTTCCTGATTTCAGTGTTTTTGTTCCTTTGTAAAGTTTTGCTGTTCCTGACTTAAATGTTGGAAGTTTTGAGCTTACCTGACCAATTCCACTATTCAGCTGAGTTGCTCCGCTATTTAATGCTTTGGAGTTGTTTGTTAATGTTGTAAGTCCTGTGTTCAGACTTTCAACTCCTGCTGTGTAGTTTGCAATTCCAATCTTTAATCCGCTTGTGCTGTCGTTGATTCCGGATTCTAAGGTTGTCATTCCTGTCTGTACTTTTGTAGCACCTTCTGATAACTGAGTTAACGCCTGGATCATACCCATTGTATCCTGAGTTGTTCCCTGACGGTCTAATGTTGTTTTTACTTCATTTAAGCCTTCGTACAAGCCATTCATCATTGCTTTTTCATATCCAGAAAGTGTCTGGGATGATTCTGCAAGTTGCTTAGATGAATCTGCTAAAGAACTAACATATGCTTTTACCGTTGCAAGTTGCTGTTCACTACTTGCGGACTGTGTTTTTGCTGTTGTTTTTGTATCTGCCGCTTTCTGTGCATTTGTATATGTTTCATCAACATTATTTTCAACATCAGATGCTGCGCTATCTACCTCGTCGATTTCAGCTAATAATGCTTTTTTATCTTCTTCGCTTAATTTATCAAGTACAGATGAATTCTTTAACTTGCTTACTTTGCTGTTTAAATCAGATACACTTAACTTTGCATTTGCTGCACTGCTTGCTGCCTTCTTAGCTGTTTCATTGTCTGCTTTCTGTGTTGATGTCTCTGATGCGGTTGATCCAGCAGAAAGCATTTGATTCAATTCATTTAATTTTGTATTGAATGCTTCTAATTGTGTATCGAAATCGCTTCGTTTGCTTATAATTCCATCTTTCTTCACTGCATTTTCTTTTAGCTGAATTCCAAGTCCCTTAGATGTTTCTTTTGTCTGACCCAACAGATTTTTAAGGCCTGCTGATAATGTTCCAGTTCCATCTTTTAAATCCTTACTTCCACTGGATAATTTCTCAACACCTGCATTTAATGCTTTATTATTCGCTGCAAGCTGTTTGCTTCCAGCCTGTGCTGTGCTGACTCCGTTTGTGTACTGGGAGATTCCTAATTTTAAGGATTTAGAGCCATTGGATAACTGAGTTGCTCCTGTCTGCAGAGCTGCAACTCCATTTTTCAATGTCTTTGTTCCTGATTTTAAAGATTTTGCTCCACTGTCAACTTTGGCTACACCTGCTGTATATGTTTTTAGCCCTACGGAAAGTGATTTTGCTCCATTCTGAAATGTTAATGTGCTGGATGCTAATTTCTTTAAATTCTGTTCGATCGTATCATTTCCAGCTTTCAGCTTCTTCGCTCCGCTTTCGATCTTTTTGGATCCATCTGCTGCTTTCTGGAAACCGCTTCCGGCTGTCTTGATCTGATCAAATACGGTCTTTACATAAGTTTCTGTTACTTTTTCTCTGACTGACTTCTCAATCTTCGCCATGGCACTATCATCCATCTTGGATGCTACATAGTTCGTACCTGGGTTTGTCTTGTATGTCAGTTTCATCTGTTTTGGATTCTTATCCATTAATGTTGTTGCATTCTTTGAGAAATTTTCTGGAATGGAAATGATCATATAGTATTCTCCACTCTTCAATCCTTTCTCTGCTTTCTTGTCACTTACAAAATGAAAATCCAGTGATCCTGAATCTTTTAGATTCTTTACCAGATCATCTCCTACTTGTAATGTTTTTCCCTCGTAATTTACCTTCTTATCGTGATTGACTACCGCTACTGGTAATTGATCTGCATCTCCGTATGGATCCCACATAGAACCAAGGAATACAGATGTATAAATTGCAGGAATCGTAATGATCGCGATCAAAATGATAATCATCCAGGGGTTCTTTGAAATTTTCTGCCATTCTCGTTTTAACATGATCACAGCTGCTCCTTCCTTGCATTTTTATTACTTATATAGAGGTCATACCTCTTTGAATCATTGGTTATTATATGCACTTCCTTGATAAAAGTCAATAATTTATTGAACATTGGTCATTTTTTTATTTCATACATTCCGTTTCCTCTTTTATAGAAAAAAGCTTTCATTTACCTTTCTTTTTGGTAAATAAAAGCTTTTCTTAATTACTGAAATTTCTTCTTTTTACTTATGATAAATAATATGATCAAACTAAATAACGACACAACTGCGCCAATCTTAAGGCCTGGGGTTTCATATTTTAATGTAATATGATGATCTCCTTTGTTTAAATAGATTCCTTCAAACATTCCATTGACCTGCTCACTCTTCACTTGCTTTCCATCGTCATATGCTTTCCAACCTTTGTGATATGTTATTGGTATACAAAGTATCTCATTTTGAGATGCCTTGATATCTCCTGAAAAATGATTTCCTCCATCATATGAAATATTGGTCAGATGATCTGCTTTTTTTCTCTTTTGAATCTGTTTTATCTCTGTCTGTTGATCCACTGTAAGAATCGAAATCCGATCAATATAATAATCACTTTTCAACTTAAATTTTAATGTCAATGTATCTTCCCGATCTTTCACTGCATCTCTGCTCATCTTGACCAAATAATTTCTTTTCCCAATATCGTAACTGGAATTCTTCTCTGCATTAAATAAATGAACCTGTTTACCTCCATAAAGAAGCTGGAAGTTACTTTTGTTCATCCCAACTCCTAATACATGTCTGCTGCTTTTTCCATCCAATGCTTCTGTACTGACTCCTTGCAGATAAATATAAGAATTCGCCTTGATATATTGTTTTGGAATCTTAATCTGAATGATTTTTTCCTTTTCTTTTTCACTATGAATGCGATAATTTTCTCCAACAACATGACATGTTACGTTCTCTGGGATTGTCATCTTCTTTAGTTTATCCGCACTCTTGCTGTCGTCTTCCAGAATCGCACTTTGAAGTAATGCTTGTTCTTTCTGTGCTGGGTTCAGAGTTTTATATGTTTGTGATGACAAATATCCATCATAAGTATATCCAAATGGAAATACATTTTTATTTTCATACAACTGCATCCCATCTTTTGATCTTAACAACTGATAATCTGATAATAATTTAGCTCCTGTTTCTTTGGTGCAGATTACATAACGAACTCCATATAAATCCATCAGACCTTGTCTCATATCAAGTTTGCGGAATTTGAACTTATACTGATAAGATTTTAA
Organism: uncultured bacterium; assembly: GCA_905215045.1. The sequence continues at coordinate 8,560 of CAJMOO010000049.1, forward strand.
TCCGAATTCCTGCATAGTCTCTGAGACATTCTTATCTGTCACACTATAATAATTCGTAATTCCCGGAATATGCGCATTTAAACTCCAGTTTGTTACCTTGTTATCCAGAGATTCTGCACGATACACACCATTTTGTATCTTATATTTATCTGGCTGTATCAACCGCATTTCTTTTCCACACAACATCTCATATGCCTGCCCGGATTTTACATAATTTGAGATTGTTTCTCCATATTTTGGAGAATACTGTACATATGAAGAAGTTCCTGCTGTTAAGATCAATACTGCATACAAAATGAAATGTTTATATTTCTCCTGTCCAAACATTTTACACTCATTAAGTACAAACAATGCAAGTACTGTAGCTGCAAGTATTGCTAATTCATATTTCCCTTTTACCATATTATCGCCTAAGGAAAGTGCGAATACTATGTAAAAAACGGCTCCTGCAAGAATTCCTGTTTTCTGGATCCTCGTCAGTACAAATAGATCTGGATAGATTTCTGTGACTGTCATTCCAACAATCAATGCCAGTATAAATGTCCATCGATTCATCGGATAAGAAAATCCATGCAAAATATAGGCGAACACTGGTGATAACAGACTGACAATACCAAGTACCACTGCTACTTTGTATGAAAACCGCTTTTTATCCCTTTTCAGGAACAGTGCAATAATTGCACAATATCCTAAAGCTGCATAGTTTAGATTTGTTCCTTTATAAATCTTCTGGAAACCCGCAAACTGTAAGAATATTTGTTTGTAATATGATTTCTTATATAAGAAAATACTAAAATAATTTACATCCAAAGTAGTTCGCGCATTTCCTGAAAATGCGATTAATACAGGCAACAAGATTACTGCAGAAAGACCAATTCCAAGCAGATACCACCCGCTAAATCTTCCAAGAGTTCTGAAAAATCCTGCTTCTTTATATTCTGGAAATCTGATCAGTGCGTAAACCACTGCCGCAACTGTCAGCATATAGAAAAAATAGAAATTACTAATCGCTGCGACCGTTACCATAAGTATAAATAAATATGGTTTTTCTTTTCTGTAAATCTTCTCGACTCCCATCAATAATAATGGAAGATAGATCATTGGATTTAGGAAAAACGGATGACGTATCGCAAATGAAAAAAATGTTCCGCTAAAAATATACACAATACTTCCTGCTAAGATTCCATTTCCATCTTTTTTCAGATAATGTCCAAATGCGATAAATGCTACTCCCGCCAGATATAGACGAAATACAAGCATAAAGTTATACAATAATTCTATATTTGACTTATTGGAAAATACATAAATCAGATTGAGTGGATCACCGATCGCATAATAATTTAATGTTCCTAGAATGTCTGCTCCAAATCCAATGCTCATATCCCACATTGGAAATCTGAAATGTCCGTGGATGATATTAAAGAAGAAATTGCGGATATATTCTCCCCAGTACATCAGCGCGTTGATGTGTTGTGATAATCCATCCTGTCCCTTTGCTCCCCATATGAATGTCACTCCATTTTTGTAGAATAGATAAAATACAATCAGACTTATAATTGCAAATAAGATCGTATATCTTGCCATAAGCTGTTTCTTTGTAGTTAATTTCATTTAAACGATTCCTCTTTCATTATTATTAATGACTTTCCTTTTCAATATAAATCGGTCGATGTTTTGTTTCCAGATATGTCTTAGATAGATACATACCAACAACTCCCATTCCTAACAATTGAATACCACTTAAAAAACTGATAATACATACTAATGACGGCCATCCGGCAACGGGATCTCCAAATACTGCAGCTCTCACGATTACAAATATCAGAAATAAAAATGCAAAAATGCATACAAACACACCCATCAATGATACTGCCATCAATGGTGCTGTTGAAAATGCCATAATTCCTTCACAGGCATAACGAAATAGCTTCCAAAAAGACCACTTCGTCTCCCCCGCGGCACGTTCTACATTCTTATATTCCAGCCATTTTGTCTCAAATCCTACCCATCCAAAGATTCCTTTTGTAAAACGGTTATATTCTGGCATTGTCAAAATAGCATCTACCATCTTTCGTTTCATCATACGAAAATCCCTTGCTCCATCTACTATATTTGAATCTGAAATCTTATTGATTAGTTTATAAAATTGCCTTGCAAAAAAAGAACGAATAACAGGTTCTCCTTCTCTTGTCACTCTTCTTGTTGCCACACTATCATAGTTTTCTTCTTCAATACATCGAATCATCTTTGGAATTAAATATGGTGGATCTTGAAGATCTACATCCATGGTAATAACATAATCACCTTTTGCACGTTCTAACCCTGCATATAAAGCAGCTTCTTTTCCAAAATTTCTGGAAAATGAAATATAATGTACTTTAGGATCCTGCTCACTTAATTTTCTCATAATCTCTAATGTACCATCTTTACTTCCATCATCCACAAAAATAATTTCAAATTCAATGTTTTCTTCTTGCTTCATAACTTTCTGCATTTCATCGTAATAGATTGGTATAACTTTTTCTTCATTAAAACATGGAACAATACAACTACATAGTTTGTTCATCTCCACTTATATACCCCCCCCCATTTATTTTTTAATCTTATAGCTTAATCGTTTATCAGTATATCATTATTTTTATCTTTTGTCTTTATTTATTTTTCTTCTGTTCATTTCATCCTCATTCTGTTATGATAAAAGTGCTTTTTTTATTTGAATTTTAATGGAAACGAGGAATTTTATTACATATGATACAAGATATTTATCCACATAAACTAAACAATCAATATCATCCAGATCAAAAACCAGATGCTGACAGCATTATTTTATATTTTACACAGGACGGTCTTCTTCATCGTTTATTAAAGAAAGAAGACTTAGAAGAAATGGGGCAGGAAAATCTATTTTCTCTGGATGAAATGATCTATACCGGTGATGGTAAGAAACTTGCAAGACCAACTCTTTTAAATGAGGAACATCTATTTTTATCATTCCCTAGATTGAGTGATTTTGTGAATGACACTCATGTTACAGAAGAAACTCTTACATATCTTTTCTCTGTGGATGATGACAACTACTTCTTATTAAATGAAGCTCCGGAAGAAATTCCTGAAGATTACGAATTCAATACCGTACGTGAACTTCGCAATTTACAGATTGGTCCAAAATACCGTACATTTGCGGCGATCACTGGTTTACATCTTTATAACTGGTACCGCACAAACCGTTTCTGTGGATGCTGTGGACACAAGACCGTTCATTCTTCCACAGAACGTGCTTTAAAATGCCCATCTTGCGGTCACTTGATCTATCCAAGAATCGTGCCTGCTGTGATCGTTGGTGTTAAAAATGGTGATAAGATCCTGCTTACAAAATACCGTAAAGGATTCACTCCATTTGCATTAATTGCTGGATTTACGGAAATTGGTGAAACTTTGGAAGAAACTGTTGCACGAGAGGTCATGGAAGAAGCTGGTATTCGTGTGAAGAATATTCAATATTATAAATCTCAGCCTTGGGGTGTTGTGGATGATCTGCTGGCTGGTTTTTATTGTGAGGTAGATGGAGATACAGAGATTCATATGGATGCTTCAGAATTGAAACTTGCTGAGTGGAAATCTCGTGATGAAATTGAATTGCAACCGAATGATTTTAGCTTGACGAATGAGATGATGCGGGCGTTTAAAGAAGGGAAGTTTTAGTTTAAAGACGGAAATTATTGGTGGAATATTATAAAAAGAGATCATGTGTCCGTACGGTTGCCGACACATGATCTCTTTTTATAATATTCAAATAATTTACGTCATTCAAACCACTATACATTGTGTATGTTAGACGATATTGGTTAATAATTTTTGTATTTATTAACAGAAAGTAAAAGGACTTCTACAACACCGATTTGTTGGAATGTTTATGAAGCATAATAACATTACTTTCTGTTTGAAATACAATAGAAAGTGTCCCACTTTTCCCTTTGGAAGCTACTTTGGATGTCTCTTTTTCATTTAATAAAAATATTTATTTTGCTGTAGCAGTCTCTTTATGCCCACTCTTTATCTTATCATACTGTGCAAACATACCTGCAAGTAATGTTCCAGAGATTGAATGCCATACACAAGATACTGCACAGATAATTGCTGATTCTGGTGTTGATGCGAACTGGGCTGTTGTTGTTGCAAGGTTTGTTGCTAATCCAGCATTCTGCATTCCAACTTCGATAGAAATTGTTCGTTTCTTTGCTGTGTTCATTCCAGTAAGTTTTCCCGCACAATATCCAAGGAAATATCCGAAACCGTTGTGTAAAAGTACTGCAACAAAGATCACGATTCCAGACTGGAAGAATTTTGATCCCTGTGATGAGATAACTCCACCAACAACACATGCAAGTCCAAGAACTGCCACACCCGGCATGACTTTCTGAACTTCTTTGAATGCTTCATTTTTTCCTAATGCGTAGTTTAATGCAAACCCGATCGCTACTGGTACGATAACCGTTTCTACGATAGATACAAACATTGGTAATCCATGAATTGTGATCTTGGCTCCGCTTGCCAGAAAGGATACCATCAGTGGTGTCATCACTGGAGAGAGGATTGTAGATACAGTTGTCATTCCAACAGAAAATGCAACATCTCCACCGCAAAGATAGGACATAATGTTTGATGATACTCCTCCAGGACAGCATCCTACAAGAATCAGTCCAAGAGCGATCCCATCTGGCAGATTCAGTAATTTTGTAATTGCCAATGCCAGGAATGGCATGATCAGATACTGAGCGATCGCACCAATACAGATATCAAATGGTCTTTGTGCAAGAATTTTGAAATCTTCTGTTGTCAGTGTCAATCCCATACTGAACATGATGACACCAATAATGATAGACTGACTCGTGAATTTATTTGCTACTGGGTCCGTGAATAATTGAAAATTCACCCACCCCATCAACGATGGCAGGAAAAATGTAATGACAGCGATCGCGATGACAACGATAGATGTGTAGTCTGATAAAAATTTGCTTAGTTTTTGTAGTTGTTTCATATTATGTTACCTCCTGATATTCCTCACCGCCCTTCGCTATAAATCAAGAAAGAATCCTGCTCAGAGGACTTTTTATTTCATCGAAATTTTCTATGCAATAAAAAAGCCCCTTCTCAGAAAAATCCTGAAAAGGGACGAACTAATCCGCGTTACCACCCAATTTCTGCAATAAAATTACAGCTCTTAACGTACTATCATACGCTTTCCTTATAACGGAGGATTCCGGCGAGACTTACTGGTTCAAAATATTAATGTCAAGTAATGTTCAGTCCGCATCTTAGAGATGATATCTGTTCATGAAAATGTATCTGCTCACACCAACCGCAGACTCTCTGAAACACTTGATTCAAAAACAGCGTTGTTCTCTTCAACGAATTTCGGTGAAGTTTATTTATTTAAAATATATTATAGTCCTGTGAGATAATTTGTCAAGTTTTAGTTCGATGACGGAAATTATTGGTGGAATATTATAAAAATGGTTATATGTCTGCGACGCGCTCTCGCTCGACTCACTACGCAGCTGTACTAAGCTCCTGAATGATCTTACGATCATCCACTCGCTAAGTGCAGGCGTGTTCCTACGGTCGCCGACATATAACCATTTTTATAATATTCAATAATTTCAGTTATCGAAACCACTGGTAGTGGTGTATGTTTTACTGTATTGGTATTTATAATAAACACTGTCTGTCACTACAAAAATTAAAAAACGATAACACTCAATATACACACCACTTAAGTTTTCCAATCTTGTAATTGTCCACACTTTAGACTTCTGGTATATGATAAAAAATA
>CAJMOO010000050.1 GCA_905215045.1 uncultured bacterium
CAATCTGTGTTGTCAGTTCCAGCAGATATGAAAAAACTTTTTTATCTTTTACATCGATCTTCTGCTGCATCTGTAGTTCATTATATTTTAACCCTGTTACAAGCGGAACATCGTCATATTTCTTTTCATAGCTTTCCAGTGCATAACCATTTTTATCAAAATAGACATATTTGCCATTGTACTGCAGACAACCCGCTCTCTTTTTCTCTTTTACGTGGATCGTGATTGAATCCGGAGCATTGATACTCACATAAATCGAATCTACAAACGGAAGAATCTTTGGAGCTGCAAATTTGCATTTTAGATAATATGCAACGGAATTATTAATATATCCATTTTCTGCAATCGCTTTTCTTACTTCCGCTTCAGTATAGTAACTTAAACCTTCTAGTTTGATCGTTTTTGTCTTGCAGGTTCCTGCGATCACTGCAACAGCAAGTATGATACATACAACGAATGCCAATAGAATTTTCTTCACCGAAAATTTATGTACTTTATCTTTCTTTTTATGCTCATCCATTCGAATAACATTGTTATCTTCCATAGCACCTCATCCTTATCCTAAATGAATTTTTCTGGAAATCGATAATACCATTCCCATCTCTATCATAATAACAGCCATTGATGTTCCACCATAGCTGATAAACGGAAGCGGAATTCCTGTTGGTGGAATCGTGTTCGTTACAACGGCAATATTTACAAATACCTGCATTGCAATATGTACCATAATCCCAATAACAATCAGAGAACCAAACAGATCATTAATGTTCATTGCGATCAAAAGCATTCTCCAAACCAATGCAATAAATACAAGAATCAGACATACCGCTCCAAACAGCCCAAGTTCTTCGCAAATAATGGAAAATATCATATCATTATGCGATTCTGGAATGAATCCCATCTTCTGCATGCTCTGTCCAAGACCTTTTCCAAAAATACCTCCTGAACCGATCGCATATAATGCCTGCATCGTCTGGAACCCTTTCTTATGAGTCTCTGGATGCAGCCAGATTTGAAATCGTTCATTACGATAACTGTTCGCAGTCATAAGATAAACCACAATCAATCCCACAAATCCAACAGCAGTCATAACTAATTCCTTGGTTCTCGGACTTACAACAAATGTCATGATCCCTACCATGGCACACATAACAAGTCCTGTACTCAGATTCTGATAAGCGACCAGACCAATAACTGGAAGTGTCGGGCCTAAAATCTTTAGATGGTCTCCCAACGTCTTTAGTTTATGTGCATTCTCGGATAATTTATTTGCCATATAAATAACGATCAGAATCTTACAGAATTCTGAGGGCTGAAACTGAACACTTCCAATAGCGATCCAGCGTACAGACCCTTTCTTTGCTGCACCAACTGCCAACACTAAGAGTAAAAGTACAAAACTCCCGATAATCGATGCATTTGCCAATGCCCTGTGCTTAAGGAGACGATAGTCTAACAGACAGCATAAAATCATTAAAAATGCACCAACACCGATCGCACCCAGCTGTCTCAATACCCAGTGATATGAATTTCCATACGTCATCACACTTTTATATGAACTTGTACTATAAACCATGACCAGTCCAAAACATATCAGAAATATCACAAGAAACAACATTGGATAATCAAAATATCTTTTGCCAGCCATATATTTTTCTTTGATGCGATTCGCCACTTTTTTAGTTCTCCTTTAATTTTCTGACACAGTCTTTAAAGATATCTCCTCTGACTTCATAGTTCGGGAACATTCCCCAGCTTGCACATGCTGGTGATAATAATACTGCATCCCCATCCTGTGCCTTCTCAGCGATATAAGAAACTGCTTCTTCCATGGAATCTACAAATTTAATCTTGTCAAATCCATGTGCTTTTGCACATTCAGCAATCTTTGGTGCTGTTACTCCCATTAAGATCAGTTCTTTTACTTTACCATCAAATGCTTCAATCCATTCATCGTATGTGGATTTCTTGTCATATCCGCCACCGATCAGCCATGTTGGGCGATTCATAGCTTTGATTCCTTTAATCGCTGCATCAGGGTTTGTTCCCTTTGAATCATTATAATATGCAACGCCTTTTACTGTATCCACATATTCAATACGATGTTCAACACCCTTAAATCTCTGAATTCCTTCTTTAATATAAGAAACAGGAACTCCCATGGAATATGTAACTGCGATCGCAGCTAAAATATTCTCATAGTTATGGTCTCCTAAAAGATTTACATCATCCAGTGTACACACGATCTGTTTGTTATCTCCTTCTTCGATCACAAACGCATCGTCTTCCATAAAGACTCCTTCTTTTATCTTATGATGAAGACTGAAGAATAGAACTTTGCCATTCGCTCTCTCAGCCATATCTCTTGTTGTGTCGTCTTCATAATTTAATACCATAACCTGATCTTTTGTCTGGTTCTTTCCGATGGATTCTTTTGTCTGGGCGTAAACTTCCACTGTTCCATGACGATCTAAATGGTCAGGTGTGATATTTAAAACGGCACATACATCTGGTTTAAAATCAACGATCGTTTCTAACTGGAAACTGCTGATCTCTGCTGTTGTCACACTGTCTTCTTTTGTGTCAAGTGCCACGCTTGTATATGGAATTCCGATATTTCCTACAACAAAACTGCTCTCATAATATCCTTTCATGATCTCTCCTGTAAGAGCTGTTGTTGTTGTCTTTCCATTTGTTCCTGTGATGGCTGCGATCTTTCCTTTGGATGCCTGATATGCTAACTCGATCTCACTCCATACTGGTTTTTCCTGATCAAAAAACAGCTGTGCGATCGGTGCATTCACTGAAATTCCAGGGCTTAATACTAACAGATCATATTTCTCTACGTCTTCTTTTGTAATATCACCAAGAACTAGTGGAATTTCTTTCTTTTCGTATAATTTTTCAAACAAAGCTTCCTTATCAAGTTCTTTATTCCCATCATAAAGACTTACATCTGCACCTGTCTTTAAAAGAAGGTTTACAGAACCTGTTCCACTTTTTCCTGCTCCTGCTACTAAAAATTTCTTACTTGTATCTATCATTTTTTTCTCCTTACTAAATCGCTACCAGTCCGATCAGGCAACAAACTGCCGTGGTGATCGCAAAGATTGCAACAACCTTCGTTTCTGGCCATCCTGACAATTCAAAATGATGATGGATCGGTGCCATTTTAAATAATCTTTTTCCTTTTGTAGCTTTAAAATATCCAACCTGTATCATAACAGATAACACTTCTACCATATAGATCAGTCCCACAATCGGGATAAATAACGGCAAATGCAGTATAAGTGCAGTTGCTGCAACAAATCCTCCAAGTGCAAGTGATCCTGTGTCTCCCATAAATACTCTTGCCGGATATACATTAAATACTAAAAAACCAAGCAGTGAACCAACGGTCGCACATGAAATCGGCCAGATGCCGGCTTCCATGCCATCCTGCTGCATTCCAAGGGCTGCCACTGTAAAAAATGTTGCGATCAAAACCGTAACACTCGATGCAAGCCCATCCAGTCCATCTGTAAAATTAGCACCATTGACTGTGCCTAACAAAATGATAAAGACCGCTGGTACAAAAAATGCTCCAAGGTTTAAATATTTTCCATGTGTAAATGGGATCAGCATCGATGTCCCAATCTCTGTATAATTGATCAGATAGTATGCAAAGATTCCTGTGACAATGATCTGTCCAAGCATCTTCTGCCAGGCATGAAGCCCCAGATTTCTTTTCATGACTACCTTGATATAATCATCAATAAATCCAATAAATCCAAATCCCAGTGTCACAAACAATACTGGAATGATCATCGGATATCTTCTTACATAAAAGAGTGATGCGATTACGATCCCAAGTAAAATGATCAGTCCTCCCATTGTCGGAGTTCCTGACTTCTTCAGGTGTGATTCGGGTCCTTCTCCCCGGATAAACTGACCGAATTTTAATTTGTGTAAATACCTGATCATCATCGGACTTAATAATACGCTGACAAAAAAGGCAATTAAAACCGGCTTTACAATACCATAATTCATGTCGCCACCTCATTTGTTTTCATTCTGTCTACGGTTCTTTTTTATCTGGCGTATATTCCTTATAAATTCCCATGTACGGAAGTGCAACCTTAAACACGCTTTTCATAACTGGTGCTGCGATCGTTCCTCCATAATAGGTTCCATAAGGTTCATCGATCAGTACGATTCCGATGATCGTCGGATTCTTTGCTTTCGCAAATCCTAAAAACGAAGAAATGTACTTGCCATTCCCGCGCGGAAGTTTTTCACTGGTTGCTGTCTTTCCTCCAATTGAAAATCCTTCTATCCTGCAGTTTTTTCCTGATCCATCTGAGACAACTGCTTCTAACAGATCTTTCATTGTCTCAGAAGTTTCTTTTTTAATCACATGCTTCTTCGTCTTATAGCTAAAAAACTTCTGTTTTGTTCCATCCTGTGTCTGAAGATATACTCCAAAATGCGGTGTCACAAGTTTTCCTCCGTTGATCACTGCACTGACTGCTCTTAAAAGCTGCAATGGTGTAATCTGAATCGACTGCCCAAAGGACATCGTTGCAAGCTCAACAGCTCCAACATTCTTCTTATGGTGCATGATCGAAGATGCTTCTCCCGGAAGGTCGATTCCTGTTTTCTCAAAGAGTCCAAGCTTTTGAAACGTCTCATACATCCCATCAACACCAACTCTTGCCCCGACATCCATAAATACTGGATTGCAGGAATTCATGACACCTTCTTTGAAAGTCTCGCTCCCATGCCCTCCAACTTTGTGGCATCGTATCTTACGGTCTTCAACAACCCTGAATCCCGGACAGTTAAAATGATCATTCACCTGGACTTTAGACAGTTCCAGACCTGCTGTTGCTGTCACGATCTTAAACACAGATCCCGGCTCATAAGTATCGTTTAAACATGAATTTCTCCATTTTTTATTGAGATATTCCTGTTGTTTTTTACTGTCTTTCATCTTCTTCTTTGCGGACAGTAAAAATGGTTTGTTAAGATTATACTCTGGTTCGTTAACCATCGCATAAATCTCTCCATTCTGTGGATTCATAAGGATCATGGACACCTGCTTTGCCTTCTTCTCTTTTTTTACTTTCCGGCATGCCTGCACTGCATAATTCTGCAGATTGACATCCAGAGACGTATAAAGATCATTTCCAGCCTCAGGTTCATCCCTTACCTCATATACACCGTCAATCTCCACACCTTTGCCGTCAGTTAATGTACGGATTCTTCCAGCTTTTCCCTTTAGATATTTGTCATAGGAAACTTCTAATCCGATGATGCCCTGGTTATCACCTCCTGTAAATCCAAGAACTTTCGATGCCAGTTTATCATACGGATACACTCTTTTGTAATCTTCATCCACTTTGACCCCGTCAAGTTTATATTGCCTGATGCGGTCAGCGATGCTTTTTTCTACATTACTTTTAATTTTTTCCCTTACTGAATTTTTATATACTTTTTTTCTGATCAAAGATTCATCGATCAGAAGATTCTCAGATAAGATTTTGATTACTTTCTCCCTGTCTGTTACCTGAGAATAGATCACGGAGATTGAATAAACCGCCTTATTTGAAGCAATCTTTACGCCGTTTCTGTCATAAATATTACCTCTCGGGGCCTTAATCTCCCGATCTCTTTGGTGCAGGTTTTTGGCTAAGCTTAAATATTTGTCCGCCTGAGCGATCATTACATATGAAAGCCTTATCGTCACAACCAAAAACCCTGTGAAAACCATGCTCACAACAAGCAAAAGTCTTTTCTTTGCTTTCGTTCTCATCTCCATAATCCTCACTTTATTATTAATAAGATTATGAAGAAAAAATTTCTATATTACTTTTTGCTGCTTTTTGGAACATTTAGTTCTTTTAGAGAACCTTTTAATACGTTCTTTGCAACCTCTACTGCAAGTCCTGTATTGGTCTGTGACTCTTTCTGAATCTCGTCAATCACAACGTATACAAGAACTTGTGGATTCTCGGCTGGTGCAAATCCACAGAATGATACGATGTACGTTCCCGCACTTCTTGGTATCTTCTGGGCTGTACCCGTCTTTCCTCCTGCCGTATAATCTTTCATCTTCGCTTTCGTTCCGGTTCCGGATTCTACGGTTTCTTTCATATATTTTTTTAATTTATCTGATGTTTCCTTGGAAACAGTTTGTTTTACCATCGTAGGCTCTACATTGCTTACAACTTCTCCTGTGCTGCTTCGCAGCTGTTTCACAACATGTGGTTTGTAGTAATATCCACCATTGATCAGTGAGCTGAAAGCACTTGCCATCTGAATCATGGAACAGTTAAAGGACTGTCCAAAGGAACTCGTTGCAAGATCTGCTGCCGTCATGTCTTTTGCATCATGAAGCAGTGATGCTGTCTGCGCCTCTCCTGGAAGATCGATTCCTGTTTTCTTTCCAAAATTAAAATTCCTCTGGTATTTTGCGAATACATTCTTCCCTTCTTTTTCTGCAATCTGCATCAGGGCATCGTTACAGGAAAGAGAAATACTTTGTGATAACGTGATCAATCCATGTCCATTTCTATGGGAACAGTGGATGATATGCGGTCCAACTTTCTGATAACCATCACAGTAGTATGTTTCATTTCCTTTCAGGATTCCTTCTTCCAGACCTGCTGCCACCGTAAATGGCTTGTAAGTAGATCCAGGCTCAAATGCATTGGAAACGATTGGATTCTTCCAAATCTCATTGAATGCTTCTGTCTTTTGTTTCTCACTCATGTTATTGACTTCACTTTGTGAGTATTTCTTAAGCAGATTCTTATCATCCCTTGGGCTTTCCAGATTATAGGATGTTGAATTCGCCATGGCATAAATCTCACCATTATTCGGGTTCATCACGAGGATACTGCTTCCTTTGCTGCCATATTTCTTCTCAAACTTAGCCAGCTGATCTTCTGCCAGCTTCTGGATATTGGAATCAATCGTTGACACTACGGTCTTTCCATTCTCTGGTTCTACGATTGAGCTGTCCTGTTCCAGTTCCTCATTCAGGTATTTATATTTTCTTCCATTCACACCAGAAAGTGTGCTGTTATAATACTGCTCGATTCCTCCGGTTCCGATCGTTCCATCGGACACAAATCCTATGACCTGACTTGCCAGTGACTGGTTTGGATAACGTCGTTTGTACTTTTCACTAAATACAATACCAGAAACATTATCTGCCTTGTCTGAGGCAATAAAATCTTTAAAATCTGCTATATCACTATAGCTTAATTCATCTCTGTACACAGAATAATAGGAATTCTTATGTTTTTTTATAAATTTTAATAATTTATCTTCATCCAGCTTCATATATTTATGAAGTGCCTTGATCGTCTCTTGCTGAATCTTCTCTGATCTTAAGATATTCTTTGGTTCCAGAATCAGTGTATACATCTTCTGGCTTGTCGCCAATGTATTTCCATCGCGATCCAGAATGTCACCTCTCTTATAAGGAAGTGTTTCACTGGAATAATTTTGTTGTGACAAAACCTGTCTCTTATAAATATTATTCTTAAATATACTAAAATAGACAAGTCGTCCGATCAGTATAACAAAAAGAAGTGCTATGAAAGCACACGCAAAGATCGTACGTTTTTTCATAGCATTGTTTAATCGTTTGATCGGTTTTCTTCTTCTTTTCTTCAAGTCAACCACCTCTTAGTCTGCCTTTGGTATCTTTCCATACTGACGTACATATTCAGTATCCTGACTCTCATAGCGTAGAATATGACTGGCATCAGGTTTGCTCATTCCATATTTCTTCGCTGCTGTCTCGATCGTATCAAACTTGATACTCTGTTCAATCTCAAGATTGAGATCTTCATTCTCTACCTGCAGCGTATTAAGCTGTGTCTTTGCATCGGAAAGAACAGCTTTCTGTTTCATAAACTGTGCTCTCTCTGACAGATAGAAAAAGCTCATTGCCGCGATCACACAAAGTCCTGCCACTAACACTTTAATAAACGCAAAATCAATTGACAACGCTCTTTTTTGATTCTGTCTTGTCTCTGGTGTTGTCTTTACTTTTCTTCTCGGTCTTGGTTTTCTCGCAGGCTGTGTGCTGGCTGGCTGCACATTGTCCTCGATCTTTCTTGCCGTATTACCATATATCATATTATATCGTTCTTGTCTTGTCTTATCCATCAATCTTCTCCTTCATTATGCCCTTTCAAATACTCGAAGTTTCGAACTTTTCGCCCTCTTGTTGTACTCTAGTTCTTCTTCCCCTGGAATAATTGGTTTTCTTGTTAACTGCTTTCCTTTGGATACGTTGCCGCATACACACACTGGGAAGTTTGGCGGGCATGTACAAGGATTCTCATTCTTCTTAAAAGCTCTCTTAACAATACGGTCTTCTAACGAATGGAAGGTAATGATACATAATCTTCCACCTGGATTTAAAAGATCGATCATCGCATCAATGCTGTCTTTTAATACGTCTAATTCTCTGTTACATTCAATACGAATCGCCTGAAATGTCTTCTTCGCCGGATGTCCTCCCACGGCTCTGACTTTCATCGGAATCGCACCTTTGATGACTTCTATTAACTGTCCAGTCGTCTCGATCGGACTTTCTTTTCTCTTATTGACGATATGTTTTGCTATGTTCTTTGCAAATTTCTCTTCACCGTAATCTCTGATAATATGGAACAATTCCATCTCGGAATACTCATTGACAATATCTCTGGCTGTCAGTGACTGTCTCTGATCCATTCTCATATCAAGCGGAACATCTTCTCTGTAAGTAAATCCTCGTTCCTTCTCATCTAACTGAAATGAAGATACCCCAAGATCTAACAAAATTCCATCGACATGTTCTATTCCCAGATCGTGTAACACTTTCGGCATGTTTACATAATTATCACGCACGATCGTTACCTTATCCTTAAACGGTTCTAATCTCTTCGTGCTTGCAGCAATCGCATCTGCATCCTGGTCAATCCCGATGTATCTTCCTTTCTCTGATAGTTTCTGGCATACATGATATGCATGTCCGCCTCCTCCCAGAGTCCCATCCACATAGATTCCGTCTGGTTTAATATGTAGTTCTTCAATCGTTTCGTCTAATAAAACGGAAATGTGTTTAAATTCCATAATCCACCTAACTTATATGCTCAATCCTAATTCCTGCATGCTGGCTGCGATATCATCCATATCCTCGTAAGAATTGTTCTCGATCCACTTCTCCTTACTCCAGATCTCGATACGGTCAGCCATTCCTGTTAATACAACTTCTTTCTTCATCTGGGCAAATTCCCTGAGCGTCGCTGGGATCAATGTTCTTCCCTGCTTGTCCATCTCACACGGAGCTGCCCCCGCCATGAAAAATCTTGAAAACTTTCTGGCATCTTTATTAATGAGTGGCAGAGTCTTTAACTTTCCCTGAAAGCTTTCCCATTCAGTTTGTGGAAACACAAACAGGCACCCATCCAATCCCTTTGTCATCACAAATTCCT
Organism: uncultured bacterium; assembly: GCA_905215045.1. The sequence continues at coordinate 9,477 of CAJMOO010000050.1, forward strand.
GTCCTAGTTCTTCTCGGAATCGTGAAGGGATGATCAGCCTGCCTTTTGCATCGATTGTGTGATTAAATTCTCCCATAAACACAGGTATCACCACTTTCTACCACTTCTAACCACTTATAAACATTATTTTATACGATACCTTTCTAAATTGCAAGGAATAATCCACAATCAAATCTTAGTTTTTTCTTAGAATTCTTGTTTTTTTCCACAAAAAAGAAGGGATTGTGTCAAAGTGGTGACAATTCCCTTCTTTTGGTGTCTCATTGCGTGATTTTTGTGTGAATCATTCGTGATTTTTCCTTGATTTTTTAAAGTTATACACAATCCATCCAGTTCCAAATACCACCAGGATCAGTGCCAGCATCTGTGACACTCTGATTCCTGTACTTCCGATCATCAATGAATCCATCCTTAATCCCTCGATCAAAAATCTTCCGATTCCATATCCAATACAGTAAACAGCAATCAATTCTCCATCAAATTTCTTTCTCTTGGTAAAAAAGAAAATGATCAAAAGCAGTAAAGCAAGATTCCACATGGATTCATACAAAAATGTCGGATGTACCTGAATAAAGGTTGCTGCTTCATTTCCTGATACCACATAGGTTGCTTTATCATATAATCCATTCGATATGATCTCATCAATTCTTCCATGTTCCACAAAAAAATTCGTTGGAATCTGCATCGCAAACAAACTGTCTGTATAAGATCCGAAAGCTTCCCTGTTAAAGAAGTTTCCCCATCGTCCAAGAATCTGCCCGACAAGCAGTCCTTTTACCGCAACATCTCCAAAAGCAAGCATCGATACATGTTTCTTCCTGCAAAATATATATAATGTAACTGCTCCCGCGATCACACCTCCATAGATTGCAAGACCTCCATTTCTGATCTGTATGATCTCTGAGAGATGGTTCTTATAATAATCCCATGAAAAGATCACATAATAAAGTCTTGCCCCGACAATCGCCGGAATGATCATAGCGATCAGATAATCAAACACCAATTCCGGGTCAAATTTATTTTCATGTTTTGCCGCATAATAGGAAACGATCAGTCCAAGCAGGAATCCTGTTGCAATGATCATCCCATAATATTTAATTTCAAAGCCACCGATGTTAATTCCATCACCAACATTTTTCAGTACAATTCCTAAATGCGGGAATCTGATTTGATGTTCCATAGCTTTCTCTTCCTTTCTATCATCTTGTTAAGTCTCTTCTTTCATTTGCTGCCTGCATTTTGTTGTCTAAATCAAGGATATCTTATCCCATTTCTCTTTTCTTTTCAAGTCGCTTATGGTAAACTATTCACAGTATGGCCTTGGATATTTTCTTCCGGGTCTGTTTTAAAGAATACCCATGAGAAAGGAATTAATAGATTATGAAATTAGGAATCGTTGGATTACCAAACGTCGGAAAGAGTACATTATTTAACTCTTTAACTAAAGCCGGTGCCGAATCCGCAAACTATCCATTCTGTACGATCGACCCTAATGTGGGAATCGTAACAGTTCCAGATGCTCGTGTTGATTATCTGGCTGAGAAATACCATTCAAAGAAAGTGATCCCTGCAGCAATCGAATTCGTTGATATCGCAGGTCTTGTAAAAGGAGCTTCCAAAGGAGAAGGTCTTGGAAACCAGTTCCTTGCCAATATCCGTGAAGTCGATGCGATCGTTCACGTTGTCCGTTGTTTTGATGATGGAAACATCGTTCACGTTGACGGTTCTGTAAACCCACTTCGTGATATTGAAACCATCAACTTTGAACTTATCTTCTCTGATATCGAAGTGTTAGACCGTCGTATCGCAAAATCAACAAAAGGATCAAGAAATGACAAATCTCTTGCTCATGAAGTTGAATTCTTATCTAAAGTAAAAGCTCATCTTGAAGATGGTAAACTTGCCAAAACTTTTGAGGTAGATGATGAAGAAGATCAGGAAATCTTAAATTCCTGCAATCTTTTAACGATCAAACCTGTCATCTTTGCTGCAAATGTTAATGAAGATGAACTTGTAGGAGAAGATAATGACTATGTAAAAGCTGTTCGTGAATATGCTTCTGACGTTGATGCGAAAGTATTCGTTGTATGCGCTCAGATTGAACAGGAAATCTCTGAATTAGATGATGATGAGAAGAAAGAATTCTTAGAAGATCTTGGATTAGAAGAATCTGGTCTTGAAAAACTGATTTCTGCCAGCTACTCTCTGCTTGGATTAATCAGTTTCTTAACTTCTGGAGAAGACGAGACTCGTGCCTGGACAATCAAAGAAGGTACGAAGGCTCCTCAGGCTGCTGGTAAAATCCATACAGACTTTGAGCGTGGATTTATCTGTGCTGAGGTTGTTTCTTTTGAAGATTTGAAGGAGTATGGTACGATGCAGGCTTGTAAGGAGAAAGGGCTTGTGCGTCAGGAAGGGAAAGAGTATGTTGTTAAGGATGGGGATATTATTGTATTCCGCTTTAATGTTTAATTAGTTTCTTTGACATAGTCTTTGAGTATGTAAGATATCATAAAAATAAAATAGTTCCAGTCAACAACACGCGTTTTATTCATCATTTTTGACCGATCGCTTATTCGCCGACATTCCTTGTATAACTCGTTTATGGAAGTCCAAAATGACTTCCATGACACTCAGACAATACACCATGTCGGCTGCGAATCGGTCAAAAATAATGATAAAACGCTAATCGTTGTTGACTGGAACTATTTTATTTTTATGATATCTTACATACCTGAAGTTTATTGGCAATAACTATTGAATGGTAAAATGTATTGGTTATCTCATAACATTTCCACTAGTATTGATACTATCTGTTCTTAATGTATTATTTTATGAATCATATTTTTTAATATTTTAAATATGGCTGCATATAGTGCCACTCCAATAACTACTGTGATCAGCTGTATGATTAAATCTGGTATTAACATTTCTTCGCCCCCTCTATTTGGTTTGTTGTGACTTTGTCTTCGCTTTGTTTGGCAGCGTTGGTTTTGTTTTGTCCGTAAATTGTGCCTGCACCGTATAAAGCAGCTGCTAAGCATGCCCCTGCAACTAGGATTGATAATTTCTTTTTCATGTGTTGTTCTCCTTAATGTTTTATTTTTGTATACATTACTATCTCATATTTTGATACAAAAATCAATACTCTGATATTATAGTTTTATACTATACCGTCCTGTCTATAATCTTTTCATCTACTTCCTGCATTTCTTTAACAATAAAATAAAAAAGCTGACCCGAGGAAGATTCTGGTCAGATTTTTCATTTTGCTTTGTTATGTTTATGTTTTGTTTTATGTTGGTTAGTCTTAACTAACTGTTATTATAATATCCTATCTTGGATGATTTGTCTACCTTTATTTTTGAGAAGTTTTCTCGATACCAAGGATCTTTTCTGCCTTTGCTACGGCTTCTTCGCTTGGTGGCTGTACCCCTTCTAACGGGTATTTAATTCCTAATTTTTCCCATTTAAAAAGTCCAAGAGTATGGTATGGCAAGATTTCCACTCTCTTGACTGTCTTTAGTCCATCGATGAAGTGTTTTAAGTCTGCTAGTCCTTCTTCATCGTCTGTTAAGTCTGGAACAAGCACGTGACGAATCCACAGATCTACTCCAAGGTCTGAGATTTCTTGTGCCATTGCTAAAATATTGCTGTTTGGACAGCCTGTCAATTTCTTGTGTTTTTCCTCGTCCATTTCTTTTAAGTCTAAGATGACAAGGTCGGTGTATTTCATTAATTCTAACCATTTTGTGTGAAATGGTTCTTCTTTTGTGTATGGATTGGCAGAGGTATCCACGGCTGTGTGAATTCCTTCTTGTTTTGCCAGTTTAAAAAATTCAATTAAAAAATCAATCTGTAAGAGGGGTTCTCCACCACTGACTGTGATCCCTCCATCTTTCCCCCAGTACATGCGGTAACGCAAAGCCCTCTTTAAGAGGGCTTCTGGCTGCCAGTCTTCACCGCAGTCCTCCTGCCAGGTCTCCGGATTGTGGCAATATTTGCATCTCATCCGGCATCCTTGCATGAAAGCGATAAACCGCACACCGGGACCATCCACGAGACCAAAAGTCTCGATGGAATGGATTTTTCCGGTTATTTTTTCATTCATCGTTCTATTCCACTAATTTATATTACATTGTTGCATGGCATGTTCTGGAAATAACGTCCATCTGCTGTTCTCTTGTTAAGTCGATGAACTTAACTGCATATCCAGATACACGGATTGTGAAGTTTGCATATTCTTCTTTTTCAGGATGTTCCATTGCATCGATCAGTTTTTCTTTACCGAATACGTTTACATTTAAGTGGTGAGCTCCCTGATCAAAGTATCCGTCCATAACATTTACAAGGTTATTGATTCTTTCCCCTTCTTCATGTCCTAAAGCGTCTGGGTTGATTGTCTGTGTATTAGAAATACCATCTAATGCCCATTCGTATGGAATCTTAGCTACAGAGTTTAAGGATGCTAATAATCCATTCTGCTCTGCACCGTAACTTGGGTTAGCTCCTGGTGCTAATGGTTCCCCTGCTTTTCTACCATCTGGCATTGTTCCTGTTGCTTTTCCGTATACAACGTTAG
>CAJMOO010000051.1 GCA_905215045.1 uncultured bacterium
TTCCATACCTTCCATTTCTAACTTATTCTTAAAGTATCCCATCTTCTCGAAGCAGCTTTCCTACTTCTACATATTCTTCTCTGCTTCCCTCAAGATATTTAATCTCGTCCTCTGTCAATGTACGTTTGACTCTTGCTGGACTTCCCATAACTAAAGATCTATCTGGGATCACTGTATTTTGTGTTACAAGACTTCCTGCCCCGATCAAGCAGTGATTACCGATCTTTGCTCCATTCATAACAACAGATCCCATCCCGATCATGGAATTATCTCCGATCTGGCATCCATGGATCACGCTATTATGTCCAACTGTCACTCCATCGCCGATTTTTACACTATTCCCTTCATCTACATGGATCGTACAATTTTCCTGTATATTACTCTGATTTCCGATCACAATGGACTCTTCTCCTTCACAGCGCATTGCTGTAAAGAACAGTACCGTAGATTCTTCTCCTATAGTAATATTCCCAACTAAAACAGTTTCTTTTGCTACTTTTGCTGAATCAGCAATCTTTGCCTGTTTGTAATTCATGTTCTATCTCCCGATATTCTTCTTATTGCTCTTCTGAGAGTAGTTCATTCTTCCTTCTTTCCAACCCTTCTTGTCTGTCTTATCCCAGTCTAGGTTGTCTCCGAAGATATATCTTGTCATCCATAATAAGCTGACCGTTGAAACCACTACCCATAATACTCTGTATTCAAGTTCCATTAAAAATGGTAAAAATGCCAGTCCTGCTGCGTGGATCAGTAAGATCACTGCCCATGCGATGATCAGCCAGTAACCGATCTTAAATGCTTCTGGCATATCTCTTCCCATTTCTTTTCCAAAATAAAAACGTTCTGCTGATAAAATGGCGGCAGCTAATACTATCATGATCACACACATTTTATAGCATACGTTACCATCCATATATTGTCCTAAAAACATTCCGATCAATGATACGATAAACATCAGGATCAGAACAGCCCAGAGAACCTTTTCAAGCTTACTTGTTACTTTGTTTGTTGTTACTTTTTTCTTTCTTCATCTTGTATAACCTCAATCTCTACTTTCTATCAGAAGCAGTTTTCCTTCACTAAATGAAATGATTCCTTCTTCTGCTTCTAATTCATTACTGATCGCGAGCGATTGCTCAAACACTAATGTATGGTCTTTTAATGGATATTTAAATCCTGTTAGTGTGACACCTCGTGCCTCATATATTGGTATCAAGGATACATATTTACCAAACTGGTCTTTCTTTGATATTGTATCTTCATGATTTAAAACCCTGATACGATTGTTTGCATCAACAAGTTCTGCCTTCACACCTTTGCTGTGTGCGTAAAACAACTGTCCGAAATTGCCCATAACATGATCGAGTCTTGTTCCAGTTCCGCCTATCATAAGGATTTCATCTGCACCTGTCTCAATTGCTTTTTGTATTGCAAGTCCTGTATCAGTATCGTCTTTTTCACATGGTACGATAATCTTCTTGTCTGTTGAAAATTCTTGCATTATATCCTTATTGCAACTGTCAAAATCACCTAAAATAATATCTGGTTTTATATTCAGTTTCTTAGCATAAAGCAGTCCTTTATCAGCTGTAATAACCTGATCTGGGTTCCATTTACTGATATAGTCTTTCGCGAAATTTTCTTCGACTGTTCCGCCTGTTAAAATCAATACTCGCATTACCATTTTCTCTTTTCTTTTAGTTCTGTATAAATATTTACATAATTATCATAACGGATCTTTGAGATCTTTCCTTCTTCCAATGCCTTTTTCACTCCACAGTCTGGTTCATGTGTATGACTGCATCCCTGGAATCGGCATTCATCTTCATAGGGTGCGAATTCCTGAAAATAGTCTTTGATCTCATCTTCTTCAAACATATGAATGAATAAAGAACTAAACCCTGGGGTGTCTAGGACATACGTATCTTTCTCGATACGTATCAGCTCTGAATGTCTTGTTGTATGACGCCCTCGCTTGATCTTCTCACTGACTTCCCCTGTTTTCATCTGTGCCTCTGGCTGCAGAAGATTCATCAAAGATGATTTCCCGACCCCCGATGGTCCAGCAAGAACCGTCGTCTTACCGTGGATCAGTTCCCTAATCTCGTCAATTCCTTCTTCTTCCTTAACGCTGATAAAACGAACGATATGTCCACAGTTTTCGTAGACTTTCTCTAATAATTTCAGTTCTTTTTCTTTTGCAAGATCTACCTTGTTAAAGCAGACGATCACAGGAACATCCTGTTTCTCCATCATCATCAGAAAACGATCTAACAGATTATAATTTGGCTTTGGATTCTTTGCTGCAAATATGATCAGTGCCTGATCTACATTTGACACAGCCGGACGGATCAGCTCGTTATGTCTCTCATAGATCTTTGTAATATTTCCTTCCTGCTCTGTCTCATCTAAAATATCGATTTCTACATTGTCTCCGACTAACGGTTTCATCTTCTTGTTTCGGAAGATTCCCTTTGCCTTACATTCATATAATTTATCTTCTGTCTGTACGTAATAAAATCCTGCGATTCCTTTTATGATCTTTCCTTGCATGAAATATCTCCTGCACCTGCTTTTCCTTTATTCTTCACCTGTTGTTGTTGATTCTTCATCCGCTGTTGTCGCTGTCTGACGAGGTCCAAGACTGACATAGATCCCAACGGCTGTTCCCTTCTTAACCTTGCTTCCAGAACTGATCCTCTGACGAATGACAAGTCCTTTTTCCACACTGTCACTATATTCTGTTAAAACACTTCCCAATGATAATCCGAATCTTTGCAGTTCCTGACTTGCTTCAGATTCCGTGTAATAACGAAGATTTGGAACGCTGACCGTCTGATCTTCCTTCTTGCCTTTGCTGACTGTGATCACAACAGTTGTATTTTTCGAAACTTTACTTCCATGTGATGGAGTCTGAGAGATAACTTCTCCTTTCGCAACATCATCACTGTAAGCTTCTTTTATTGAGACTTTGAGTCCTGCTGCTTTTAATTCACTCTGTGCACCAGACTTCGTCTTACTTCGCACATCAGGTACTGAAACTTTATCTTCGATCTTCTGTCCTTTGCTCACAACTAACTTGATCGTTTTTCCTTCTTCTAATTCCGTATCGCTTTCTGGATCTTGCTGCATGACCAGTCCTTTTGCATACGTATCGGAATATTCTTCTGTCACGTTGATCTTGAACTTGTTATCAATCGCCTCTCTAGCTGCTTCTAAAGACAATCCGATATAATTATCAACTGTGTATTTTTCTGTAATATTGTGATGTTTGGCTTCTGTTGTTGCTGCGATCGTACTTTGTGTTGTTGATTTTCCTGATTTGAATAATCCAGAACTTTTGACAACAAATACGACAATAGAAATCAAAATGATCGCACCTACCACTGCTGCAAGAACAATGACAAGTTTCTCGATCTTTGAGTTCATTCCTGTTTCTTCTTCCTCATCATCCTCTTCCAGATATGCATTGCTATCTGAATCTTCCACAGGCTGTGTGTCATCATTTGTCTGGATTCTCTGTGTCAGTTCGTTCTGATCGATCATGATCGTTGGAGAATCATCGATCGTTGGAACAATTCCCACATATTCACCAGAAGTATCTTCAAACACGAGTTTCAGATCTGCGATCAATTCATCTGCTGTCTGATAGCGGTCTTCTGGCTTCTTCATTGTACATTTTAAAATGATCTTCTCTAAACTGTCTGGAATTCCATCTCTGACCTGACTTGGCGGTGTGATCTCATTCTGCAGATGCATCAATGCGATCGTTACACCATTTTCATGATCAAATGGCACATGTCCTGTTACCATCTCATACATCGTGATACCTAAAGAATAAATATCACTTTTTTCATCACAGAATCTTCCTTTTGCCTGTTCTGGAGAAATGTAATGCACAGATCCCATCGCTGTTGCTGTTGATGTAACGGTATTGCTGCTTGTTGCCTTCGCAATTCCAAAGTCTGTGACCTTTACATTACCAATCTCTGAAACTAAAATATTCTGTGGTTTAATATCTCTATGAATAATATGATTCTTATGGGCATGTGAGATCGCTGACGCGATCTGCAGGGAAATCTCTACCGTCTCCTTCGGAGATAAATACCCTTTTCTTCGGATATATTCTTTCAGAGTCATCCCTTCTGCAAGCTCCATAACAATATAATTGATCCCATCTTCAATTCCAACATCGTATACATTCACAATATTAGGATGAGACAGCCTTGCAACTGCCTGTGCCTCTGTCTCGAATTTCTTTAAAAATTTCTCATCTTCTACGTATTCACTTTTTAAAACCTTCACTGCGACGTTCCGGTTTAATTTATGGTCTTTCGCCATATAAACGTCTGCCATTCCACCGCTTCCAACGCGCTTTAGCACTTCATAACGGCCTGACAGCATCGTGCCAATCTCTAACATCTATCATTCACCTCATCTCTTTAAATCCACAATTACCAATGAAATATTGTCTTTTCCTCCGTACTCGTTCGCACGGGTGATCATCTGGTTGACCTTATTGGCAATCTGACTGTGATCAAGAAGAAGTTCCTTCAATTCTTCGTCGGATATCATATTGGAAAGTCCATCACTGCACAAAAGCAAATATCCATCTTTGGCATCAAACTCAAAGAAATCTGGTGTCGCCATTACGGTACCTAGTGCTCTTGTGATGACATTCTTCTTTGGATGGAATCTTCCTTCCTCTCTTTCCATGATTCCTGCATGAATCAGTTCTTCCACATAAGAATGATCCACTGTAATCTGTGTTAATTCTTGATTTCCATAATATAATCTACTATCACCAATATTCATAACCGTTACTTTGCCATCAGAGATGGTTGCTGCAACGAATGTTGTTCCCATTCCCCTATATTCTTCATTACTCTGGCTTTCTGCGATCATTTCCTGATTCACAGATGCAATGGATGATTTCATTAATTCGATCGGATCGGTCTGTTTCGATTCCTCGATCAGCTGTACAAATCGTTCCACTGCAAAAGAGGAGGCATGCCCACCGGCACGGTGTCCTCCCATTCCATCTGCCACGATATAAAGATTTTTTAAGTTCCCAACAGGCTGGTCATGAAAGAAAATCCTATCCTGATTCTCTGTCCTTACCTTGCCTATATGTGAAGCCCCTACGGATCGCATATCGTTCTCCTTTACAATCTTGACTGCAGTTTTTTTCTTCTAAGCTGTCCACAGGCCGCATTGATATCTGCGCCCATTTCTCTTCTTATGGTAACATTTACACGATTTTTTTCAAGTATCTTTTTAAATTCCATAACGGATTTCGGCATAGATTGCTTAAAATCACGCTCTTTGATCGGATTAACTGGAATCAGGTTTACATGACATGGAAACCCTTTCAATCTGCCTGCTAATTCTTCTGCATGAACTGGCTGGTCATTAACCCCTGCCACAAGGCTGTATTCAAATGTCATCCTACGGTTTGTCTCTTTAAAATAATAATGACATGCATCTAGCAGCTCATCGATTGAATATTTCATTGCGATCGGCATCAGTCCTCTTCTCATCTCATCATTTGGTGAGTGAAGAGAAATGGCCAATGTGATCTGTAAATGTTTCTGAGCAAGTTCTTTGATCTTTGGCACGATCCCGCACGTTGAGATTGTAATATTTCTCTGACTGATATTTAATCCATCCTCTGATGTGATCAGTTCTAAAAATCTCAATACGTTATCATAATTATCCATCGGTTCCCCTGTTCCCATCATGACAACATTTGATACTCTTTCTTCTGTATCTCTTTGAATATAATAAATCTGTGAAAGCATTTCAGATGGCGTTAGATTACGATCTAATCCTCCAAGCGTAGATGCACAAAACTTACATCCCATACGGCACCCTGCCTGAGATGAAATACAGACAGAATTTCCATGTTTATACCTCATCAAAACACTTTCGATAATATTCCCATCATATAACTCAAATAAGTATTTTCTTGTACCATCGATTTTTGAAATAAAGCAGTCTACAGGTTTTACACCATAAATCTCCTGCGTCTGTTCGATCTTTTCTTTTAATTTTTTTGGTACATTATTCATCTCATCAAGAGACAGAGCAAGATGTTTGTGAAACCATTCATAAATCTGTTTTGCACGGAATTTCTTCTCACCAATGGATTCCATATATTCCTGCATCTCCTGAAGTGTCATTGATTTTAAATCCATAACTTTATTTTCTCCTTAATTTACCAATAAAGAATCCATCACATGGATGTATTCCTGGCAACAACTGAATAAATCCTTCTTGGGCAGTTTCAATCTTTAGATCCTTTGGCAGTTCTTTTGTAATATCAACTGCTTCAAAATCAAAGTGATCAAGAATCCATCGGAAATTTTCTTCATTCTCTGCTGGATTGATCGTGCAGGTACTATAGATCAATGTACCTCCATGCTTGACATATTGCACTGCATTTGCAAGAATCTCTCGCTGCAACTTCACAAGATCCTTCATGCCTTCTTCTGAAATGTGGTATTTAATATCATTTTTCTTTCCCATGATCCCAAGTCCTGAACATGGTACATCTGCGATCACAATATCCGCAGCTTCAATATGTTCTTCATCCAACACTCTCGCATCAAATACTTCGGATTCCATATTCGTAAATCCAACACGATCAATGTTATCTTCGATCAGATCTGTCTTGTATTCCGTAAGATCCCTTGATAACACTCGCCCGCTTCCCTTCAGCTGATCTGCAACATATAAGGACTTACCACCTGGTGCACTGCAAAGATCCATCACAAACTGCTCTTTCTGGACACTGGCAAGTTTGGCACACAACATAGAACTTTCATCCTGTACATAACAACTTCCTTCACGAAATGCTTTCAAACGATACAAAAAATCATAATCTGAGATCTGCACTGCATTTTCGATCAAACTTCCATCTTCTACTGTAACGCCTTCTGCTTCCAGTTCTTTTCTGACAGCTTCTTTCCCACCCTTGGAGATCAGACAACATAATGTTGTTTTTCTCTCTTCCAGATAAGAAGCTATGATCTTCTCTACTGTTTCGTTATCATATGTCTTCTGAAAGAATTTTATGATCCATTCTGGAATAGAATAAACAACTGATAAATATGTCTCAAGATTCTTCTCTCTTGATGGATATTGGATCTCATCTTTCTTCCTTGAAATATTACGAAGTACACCGTTCACAAAACCTGATAATCGGGAAAATCCTCGTTTCTTTGCAAGTTTCACTGCCTCATTACATGCAGCAGAATCTGGAACCTGATCCATATAAAGAATCTGATAGATTCCCATACGAAGCAATGCACGGATCAGTGGTTTACATTTTCTGATCTTCGTCTTTGAGAACTGATCTGCAACATAGTCGATCGTGATCTGACGCTCTAAAGTTCCTTCCACCAGTCTTGTAAAAAATGCACGGTCTCTTTTTTCAGAAAACTGGTATTTTTCTAATACATTTGAAATTGCGATGTGTGATAATTCTTCTTTTTTATCTACTTTGATCAGTACATCCAATGCACATTCTCTCGGATTTTGCATCGTATCATTCTCCTAATTTTGTTCCGGCTTCTACTTGATATCCAAGTAAAAATGCCTGTACCTGCATACGTTTCTTTCCTGCCAGCTGAATCTCATGAAGTGCAAGATCATTGCTTCCTGTTGCTACGATGATCTCTTTTTTGTTGACTTCTACGATCGTTCCTGGTTCTTCTTTACTCTGTGCATCAAGCACATCTGCTTCCCAGACTTTCATTGTCTTTCCATCTAAGGATGTATAAGCACTTGGCCATGGATTCATTCCACGGATCAGACATTCGATTTCTCTTGCTGATTTTGTGAAATCAATCTGTCCCATATCTTTACTTAGCATTTTTGCATAACAGCTTTCTTCGTCATTTTGTTTTTCTCTGACGGCTGTTCCATCTTCTAATTTCTTTAATGTTTCTAATAATAAATTTGCTCCTAATACCATCAATTTATCATGCAGAGAACCAGCTGTTTCTTTCTTATCTAAAACAACTTCTGCTTTATCGATCATATCTCCGGTATCTAATCCTTTTTCCATATACATGGTTGTGATTCCTGTCTTTTCTTCTCCATCAAGGACTGCCCACTGGATCGGTGCTGCTCCTCTGTATTTTGGAAGGAGTGATCCATGAACATTGATACATCCATACTTTGGAATATTTAAGATACTTTCTGGTAAGATCTGTCCATAAGCAACAACAACGATCACATCTGGGTTGAGGTTTTTTAACTCTTCAATGAATTCCTCATCTCTGGCTCTCTGTGGTTGATATACTGGGATATCATATTCCACTGCTTTTTCTTTGACTGGAGGAAACTGCATCTTCTTTCCTCTACCTCTTTGTTTATCCGGCTGTGTCACAACAGCAAGCACTTCATGGTGATCGATCAGTGCCTGTAGTGTTGGTACTGCGAACTCCGGTGTTCCCATAAATACTGCTTTCATCTTATTCTACCTCTTCCATCGTGACATCTCTTGCTGGTTCTTCTGCTACATCTGGATATAAAATTCCATCCAAATGGTCTGTTTCATGGCAGAGCGCTCTTGCAAATAATCCAAATCCTTCTACTGTGATCGGATTCATATCTTCATCAAATGCTTCACAGATCACATGATCTGGACGTTTCACAACTGCTACTTTTCCTGGAAGGCTTAAACATCCTTCTTCTCCTACCTGCTCTCCTTCTTTCAGTGTGATCACTGGATTGACAAGAGTTACACATTCTCCCTCTTCTCCAGTATCAATGACTACGATTCTTTTTAAGATCCCCACCTGAGGTGCTGCAAGACCAACACCCATTGCTTCATACATTGTATCATACATATCTTCTACTAATGTATGCATTCTTGGTGTCATTTCTTTTACTTCTTTACATTTTTTTCTTAAAACATCGTCTCCTAATACTCGAATCTGTCGAATTGCCATAATTGTTCTCCCTTTCTTTTAATAACTGTTCATTGGGTTAAAATCAAAATTGACCAGTAAATTCTTCCTGATCTTATTTAAATCGATCCACTGTTCCAGACGGTTCTTTGCTTTCACCAGTGTCTCGTAATCTTTATTCTTAATATATATCACTTTGCGGTATTGATCATTGATCTTGCCAAATCCTGCCTCGCTCGGCCCGATCACCATCAGATCCATATGTTTTACTACATTTGTCATCGCATCCATTACTTTATCAAGCCATGCTTTATCTTCTCCTGATGCAAATACGACCAACATCTGCCATTCTGGTGGATATCTCATCAAGCTTCGGTAGCTGATCTCTTCTTTGTAAAATGCGTGATAATCCTGTTTGGCTGCGGTCTGGATACTATAATGTTCTGGGGAATATGTCTGGATCACTACTTCTCCTGGTTTGTCGCCTCTTCCTGCTCTTCCCGCAGCCTGTGTCAATAACTGGAATGTTCTTTCTCCTGCCCGGTAATCATTGGCATGCAGGGAAAGATCTGCTGCCAAAACTCCTACCAATGTTACATTCGCAAAATCATGTCCTTTGACGATCATCTGTGTTCCCACTAAAATATCTGCTTCTCCATCAGAAAATGCCGATAAGATCTGTTCATGACTATTCTTTCTTTTCGTTGTATCCATATCCATACGAAGCACTTTTGCTTGTGGAAATTCTTTGTATAATGCAGCTTCCACTTTCTGGGTCCCAAGACCGAATGTTCCAATATACGGGCTTCCACACTCTGGACAAACCTTCAGCATCGGCTGTTCATATCCGCAATAATGGCAGCGCAATCTTCTATCTCTGTGATATGTCATAGAAATATCACAATGAGGACATTCCATGACATGACCACAGCTTCTGCATGAAACGAATCCCGCATAACCACGCCGGTTTAAGAACAACATGATCTGTTCGCCTTTATTCAAACGATCCTTTATCAGTTCTTTCAGTCTTCGGCTGAACATGCTGCGGTTTCCCACTTTTAATTCTTCTCTTAGATCTTCAATATAGACTTGCGGTAACACTGCTTCTTTGGCCCGTTTTGTCAACTCCCACAGCCGATAAGTTCCATCCAGTGCATGTTTATAACTCTCAACTGATGGTGTCGCCGAACCTAAGATCACCGATGCACCTTCCATCTGTGCTTTCTTGATCGCAACTTCTCTTGCATGGTATTTGGGAGTTTGTTCACTCTTGTAACTGCCTTCATGTTCCTCATCGATCACAATCAGCCCAAGATTCGGAAATGGAACAAACAATGCAGAGCGTGGTCCAATGATCACATCCACGTCCCCCCTCTGTGCACGAAGCCACTGATCGTATCTCTCACCTTTGGATAATCGTGAATTCAGAATTGATACACGCTCTCCAAATCGTTTGGTAAACCTTGTAACCGTCTGATAAGTCAGTGCGATCTCTGGGATCAGGACGATTGCCTGTTTTCCTTGTTTGATCACTTCTTCGATCGCTGCGAGATAAACTTCTGTCTTCCCACTTCCTGTGATTCCATGTAAAAGATAGGTTTTGTGGTCTTCTCTTAAAAAATCTTCCCGAAATTCATCGATCAGTTCCTGTTGCTGTTCATTTAACACATGCACTCCTGCTTTTGCTATACTGAACTCTCCAGGATTCCGGTAATAATATTCTGTCACAACATGAAGAATTCCTTCTCTTTCCATGCTGTCTACTGTACTTTTTGAAATCTTTAGATCTTTCGATGCCATTTCCCATGAGATCTTCCCATG
This sequence comes from uncultured bacterium, assembly GCA_905215045.1. The sequence continues at coordinate 10,740 of CAJMOO010000051.1, forward strand.
GTCTAATAAAGCTGCAAGAAGTCTTGCTTTCGCCACATAATGCTTACTGAAATATTCATCAAGCATCGCTGGTCCATGCACTTTCTCAATGCATAGCTCAATGTATTTTCTCGCTTTTCGTGCAACTTTTTCCTGCACTGGAAGTACGGTTTTTAATGCCTGGATCATTGTTGATCCATAATTCTCTCTGATCCACGCAGCTAACTCGATCATATTTGACTCCACACCAACATGATCCGTCTCAATCCTTAAGATTTCTTTGACTTTACTCTCATCATAGTCAACTGTCCGTGAAAGGTTGACTACATATCCCGTCTGTTCCTTATTAGAACGTCCAAATGGGACAACGACTTGCTGTCCCACCCGAATATCCTTGATCATGGAAAAAGGCACCTTATAGGCAAACACCTTATCCAGTGCCTCATGTGAAATATTAATAATTATATCCGCATATAATTTTTCCATAGATTATTTGATTACGTGACCTTTCTCTCTTAAAACTTTGACCACTTTATCTACTTTCTCACGGCAGATCTCATGGCTTCTTGCCTCAACCATAACACGTACTAATGGTTCTGTTCCACTTTCACGTACAAGAATTCTTCCTTCATCTCCAAGTTCTGCTTCTACTTCCTTAACTGCTTTCTGTACGTCTTCATCTGCCTGTGCAACTGCTTTGTCATATACACGGACATTTTCAAGGATCTGTGGGAAGATCTCAACGGGTTCTGCTAACTGTGCAAGGCTTTGTTTCTGCTCGATCATTGCTTCCATGATCTTTAAGGATGTTAAAATACCATCTCCTGTTGTTGCAAACTTACTGAAAATGATATGTCCAGACTGTTCTCCACCTAATGCGTGACCATTCTTCACCATATTCTCATTAACATATTTGTCTCCAACAGCAGTCTTCTCATAAGCAATTCCTGCTGCATCAAACGCTTTATATAATCCAAGATTGGACATTACAGTTGTAACAACTGTATTATTGTTCAAGTCTCCGTGTTTCTTCAGATACTGTCCACATACATAAAGGATCAGATCTCCATCGACAACCTGTCCATTCTCATCGACTGCGATACAACGGTCTGCATCTCCATCATATGCAAATCCAACATCTAAGTGGTTTTCTTTTACATATCCCTGTAAGATCTCGATATGTGTAGATCCACAGTTTGTATTGATATTTGTTCCATCTGGTTCATTATTGATCACATGTGTCTCTGCACCAAGTGCTTTAAATACATTCTCTGCGATCGCAAATGAGCTTCCGTTAGAGCAGTCTAATCCGACTTTGACACCTTTAAATGATCTTGTTGCTGTAGAGATCAGATATCCGATATAATGATTTCTTCCGGCTGCATAGTCTTTTGCTCGTCCAATCTCTTTCTTTGTTGCAAATGGGATTTCATGGATCTCCCCATCAATATATGCTTCGATCTCATTTTCAACTTCTGCTTCCATCTTATGCCCTTTGGCATTGATCAATTTGATTCCATTATCATAGTATGGATTGTGGCTTGCTGAGATCATGATCCCGCAGTCAAACTGTTCTGTTCTTACGACATAAGCCACACTTGGTGTCGTTGTTACATAAAGCATATATGCATCTGCTCCAGATGCTGTCAATCCTGCTACTAAAGCATTCTCAAACATATAGCTGCTTCTTCTTGTATCCTTACCGATGACAATCTTTGCTCTGCTGCTTGACTTCTGGTTAAAATACCATCCAATATAACGTCCAACTTTATATGCATGTTCTACAGTTAAATTTATATTTGCTTCTCCACGGAACCCATCTGTTCCAAAATATTTTCCCATCTTAATACTCCTTGCATCGTATTGTTTTTGTTTTTACCACCTGACATTATACCATGATTACGATCGTCTATCAAATATAGAATCAATGAAGTTTTTCTTAAATATCTGCTTCTTTTCTAAGCCCGATCAGTTCTTCTCTTGTTGCATTTCCTGTTTCCAATGCATTTTTCCTCATAACTTTATAAAATTCTGCCCATGTTGTATTAACATACGGATTCACATATAAAACTCCTACAATCCCAAATGTGATCGTTGATAACAGATTCCATCCGATAAATGACAGATCAAGTACGAATGCATTCCATTTTTCTCCATCCATCATATTTTTACTGATCTCAAACGCTCTCTTCCTTGATATCCGAGGGTTTTCCGCAAGAATGTAAGGGATCATTTTATATTCATAACTTTTCACGATTCCTGGTATAATTAAACACAACGTCCACAGCACTGTATAAAGATCCCTGCAAAAGATCGTAGCAACATTTCTTAAGTATGCACCATTGAGGAATCCATCAACGATCAATGCGATTCTTGTCTTATGTTCGCTGTTCTCCTCATAAAAACGACAGCCTCCAACTTCAAACAGGTTTCCTACAAAAATCTTAAACAACAAACCTACACTAAAGGCTGTTATGATCAAGATCAGAATAAATGACACATACATTCCATTATACATCGGACCTATCAGATTTTTATAGATCATATCACCTGCAACTCCAAAAAACGAAAATAATGTTTGTATCAAATTTGATGCCGCATCACCATTTCCTGCTGCTATATTACTTCCTTCCTGCAGGGAACCATTCCCTGCTGCATTACCAGTTCCTCCCGTTAATGCTGTCACTACAAGTGTTGCAAGCACAACGATCCAATAATTGCGATGCAGTGCTGCCTTCCCTCGTTCCTTCAATTCACTTCTTGTCCACATATTCATTCACCTCTCCTTTTTGTAAATTGTTTTGATCCTAAAATCATTTTCATCATAACACAAAAGCAGTACACCTGCTACAAAAACAAGTGTACTGCTTTTTATTCTTGATTTATTATGCTTAAAAGAAAATCTATTTTACAAAATCTTTTACTTTGGCAGCGATACTGTCACCATCTAATCCGAATTCTTTGATCAGTT
>CAJMOO010000052.1 GCA_905215045.1 uncultured bacterium
CAGTTAAACCCAGTAAAATCAACGCATGAGGGGAACTGGCTACATTTTAATTTCCAATCTGGTGGTATGTTGCACCAACGATCATCAATACATTTTTAGAAAGCTATGATTTTAGTGGAAAGAAGATCGTCTTATTCGCAACATCTGGAGGAAGTGGATTTGGAAATACAGTCAGTGAACTTGCACCATCTGCACCAGGGGCAGAAATCGTAGAAGGAAAACTTCTAAACAGTGCAAATAAACAGACCATCGAAAAATTTGCAGAGTCATTATAGGGAGGATTTTAAAAATGGCAAAGATCGTACAGACAGCAGGAAGAAATGCACTTGGAGAATTTGCTAAACAGTTTGCGCATTTTAATGATGATGTATTATTCGGAGAAAACTGGAATAACAACGATATCGATGTAAAAACAAGAAGTATCATCACAGTCGTATCCTTAATGTCGCAGGGAATTACAGATTCTTCCTTAAAATTCCATCTTCAGAACGCAAAAGACCACGGAGTGACACAAAAAGAGATCGCAGCGATCATCACACACGTAGGATTTTATGCGGGATGGCCAAATGCATGGGCAGTCTTTAATCTTGCAAAAGAAGTATGGGAAGTTAATGAAGGAGATCTTCCATACGAAGATGAAGCAATGAGAGCACACGCAAAATCCATGGTATTCCCGATCGGAGCACCAAATGACGGATTTGCACAGTATTTCGTAGGACAGAGCTATTTAGCACCAGTTTCCGCACAACAAGTTGGAGTATTTAACGTGACATTCGAACCAGCATGCAGAAATAACTGGCACATTCATCATGCAAAAAATGGTGGTGGACAGATTATCATTTGTGTTGCAGGACGCGGATACTATCAGGAAGAAGGAAAAGAAGCCATCGAGATGAAACCAGGTGACTGTATCAATATTCCACCAGAAGTAAAACATTGGCATGGAGCAGCAAAAGATTCATGGTTTTCCCATTTAGCAGTGGAAGTACCAGGAGAAGAAACATCCAACGAATGGTGCGAAGCTGTATCTGACGAAGAATATGGTAAATTAAAATAAACCAGACAAGAGAAGGTAGTCAAAAAATCAATCGTAAAAATTTGCGATTGATTTTTTGTGCGTTTTAAGTTAAAATAAAAATATAATAATAAGAATCATTATTAAAATAAAAGATAAAATGTTGTTATAACAACAGAAAATTTAAAAACATTTTGGTAAAATCATAAATGTAAACAAGAAAAGCAATGCAAAAGGAGGACAAGATTATGAGTAAAGGAATAAACAGCAGAAAAGTGGCAGTGATCGGAACAGGATTTGTCGGTTCATCTTCTGCATTTGCACTAATGGAAAGCGGATTATTTACAGAAATGGTGCTGATTGATGCAGACAAGAACCGTGCAGAAGGAGAAGCTTTAGATATTGCTCATGGACTGCCATTCGCAAGACCAATGAAGATTACAGCAGGAGATTACGATGATATTGTGGATGCAGCGATCATCGTTGTAACAGCAGGTGCAGGACAGAAACCCGGAGAAACAAGACTTGATCTTGTAAAGAAAAACGTAGCGATCTTTAAATCAATCATCCCAGAGATTGCAAAGAGAAATTGTGAAGGAATCCTTCTGATCGTGGCCAATCCAGTAGATATTCTGACACAGGTTGCAGTGAAACTATCAGGATTCCCAGAAAACAGAGTCTTTGGTTCAGGTACAACCTTGGATTCGGCCAGATTAAAATACTTGCTTGGAGAACATTTGCAAGTGGATGCAAGATCTGTTCATGCATGGATCATCGGGGAACATGGAGATTCCGAAATCGTAGCGTGGTCAAGTGCTAATGTATCTGGTGTTCCAATCTCAGAATTTTGTGAGATGCGAGGATACACAGAGCATGACGAACATATGGAAGAAATCGCACAGGGAGTTAAGAACAGCGCATATAAGATCATTGAAAAGAAAAAAGCAACCTATTATGGAGTTGCAATGGCAGTCAGAAGAATCTGTGAAGCAATCATTCGTGATGAAAAATCTGTGTTGCCAGTATCCTCTATTCAGCATGATACCTATGGAATTGAAGGAGTTACATTAAGTATGCCAGCAATCGTAGGGAAAAACGGAATCGAGAAACAGGTAAAAATTAAGCTGAATGAAAAAGAGCAGGAAGCTTTGAAGAAATCAGCAGATGCTTTGAAAGAAGTATTGGAAGATTTGGATATATAAAATAAGGTTAAGATTAAAAATATAAGTAAAAGTAATCGCAAAATCAATCGTAAATTTTTACGATTGATTTTTTGCGTGTATTTGCATATAATGATGGCGTAAATCAAATGCCAGAATAGAAGAGATGCTAAGGGAAAGGATGTAGATATTATGAATCGAAAGAAGATAGCGATTATTTTATTTATTGTCATGATACTTTCAGAGTTGTTTGCAGGAATTGTATTTCTATTGCCAATCAGTGGATTCTTTATGTATCCATTCATATCAGGATTTGCAGTGATCATGGGAATACTTAGTGCGGTGCTTGCAAAAGATTTGATCGTGTTGAGAGTGCTTGCGATTGTGGCAGTTGTATTTTGTGTGCTTACAATTGGAGCGGATTTGATGATGGTATTGGAATTTATGGGTGTGATATCTTAGTTATTAAATAATTTATATAGAAAAGATAATAGCGAGGTTTTGATAAAATTCAGTTAGTTACGCTCAGCAGGCCATCAGCATATGGAGAGCAACTATTATGATATGGAATTGAAAATTACGAGATCAAAGAAGTAACTGTCAATGAACAAAATCCGCAAGCCGTTGGGTTTTATGAACATATGGGATTTATAACATATAAAAGAACGGATCATGATGAAGAAGGAAATCCATATCCTCTTTTATATATGAGATTAAAGTGATGGGAGAGGCAAGAGAATTATGATCAGGAAATTACAGAAAACAGATAGAAACAGAGTTGCAGATATATGGTTAGATACAAATTTAAAAGCACATGATTTTATTCCTGCCAAGTATTGGAAAACTTCTTTTAGATTATGTAAAGACTAAAAAACATAAACTGTCATTAAATGTGTATCAGAAAAATGTTAGGGCAATGCATTTTTATCAGAAAGAAGGTCTTAAAATTCAAAGAGAAGATTTCGATCAAGCGACGGGAGAAAAAGAATATGTGATGATATGGTCGCAAAAATAAATTTAGAGGAGAGAAAAGTAATTGGAAGGAAATTTAACAAAAGGACCAATTTTAAAAACACTAACGAAACTTGCGGTTCCGATCATGGCATCGTCGTTTTTAGGAACCTTATATAATATTACGGATATGGCATGGATCGGACTTCTTGGCTCAAAAGCGGTTGCAGGAGTCGGTGTTGGCGGAATGTATACCTGGCTTTCGCAAGGATTAGCATCAATGTCAAGAATGGGAGGACAAGTACAGGTAGCACAATGTATCGGACGTGGAGACAGAAAAGAAGCTCATAAATATGCACAGGCAGCAGTTCAGCTGGCAACATTGATGGGAGTGCTATATGCATTTGTGATGCTGTTATTTTTACATCCACTGGTAGGATTTTTTCAACTGCAAGATCCAGAGGCGTTGCAGGCAGCACTATCGTACACAAAAATAGCTTGCGGATTGATCGTGTTTTCATTTTTAACATTAACCTTAACGGGAATCTACACAGCACAGGGAGATTCGAAGACACCATTTATAGCCAATTTGATAGGACTTGTAACAAATATGATCCTAGATCCATTACTGATCTTAGGACTTGGTCCAGTGAGTAAACTTGGGGTAAACGGAGCCGCAATCGCAACGGTAAGTGCACAGGCTATCGTTATGACCATTTTGATCCTTGGAATCGTGTGGCAGAAGAAGGAAAATGTCTTAAAAGGAATCAGACTTTTTACTAAAATTCCATGGAAATATTTAGGCGGAATCTGTAAAATCGGTATTCCAACAGCAATTCAGGGAATGGTTTACTGTGGGATTTCCATGGTGTTAACACGTATGGTTTCAGGATTTGGAGCAGAAGCAGTCGCAGTTCAGAGAGTCGGAGGACAGATCGAATCGGTTTCATGGAATACAGCCGATGGATTCGGAACCGCTTTGAATGCGTTTATCGGACAAAATTATGGAGCTGGAAAGATGAATCGAGTGAAAAAGGGATACAAAGCTTCTTTGTGCAGCGTTGGAATCTGGGGAATCTTTATTACGATTCTATTTGTTTTTCAACCAAAAGCAATCGCAGAGATTTTCTTCCACGAGCCAAAAGCGATCATGATTGCAATCGGATACCTGACGATCATTGGACTTAGTGAAGCATTTATGAGTGTGGAACTAATGACAGTCGGGGCATTGTCTGGATTAGGAAAAACACATTTATGCAGTGTAATCAGCATTTTATTTACCAGTGCAAGAATTCCACTTGCGATCATTTTGGGTGGAGCATTGTTTGGGCTGGAAGGTATCTGGTGGGCATTCTCTGTGACATCCATTGTAAAAGGAATCATCTTTGTATGTACATTTTGCTGGATCACGAGAGGCAAAGGTGCTGCAAAAATGATAAAACTCAATAAGGAATAATAGAATTATTGCCGATAATGTAGTTTGATCATATTTAACGGAATGTCCAAAATATATATGTAGACTGGAAAGGATGTAGTGATGAAAATATATATAGACTTTGATGACGTTATCTGTGAAACAGCGAAGTATTTCACCAAAATTGCAAAAGAATTATTTAATATTGATGTGCCATATAGGGAAGTACAGTTCTTTAATCTTCAGAAATCATTTGATTTAAGTGGAGAACAGTATGATGAATTAATGAAGGCAGGGCATATTCCAGAAAATTTGTTGGCATATGAAGAAGCACCAGGAGCATCAGAAATAATCAATCATTGGGTTGATGAAGGCCATGAGGTTTTTGTTGTCACAGGAAGACCTTTTGATTCTTATGAACCATCCAGAAGATGGCTTGACGAACATCACCTAGATAGAATTCCGATTTATTTTGTTGATAAATACGGACGAGAAATGTTTAAACAGGATCATACATATAATCTGACATTAGACGAACTCTATCAAATGGAATTTGACTTCGCAATTGAAGATTCCCCAGCTGCATTTGAGCATGTACAGCACTTTGAAAATTGTAAAGTAGCTGTGTATGACCGTCCGTGGAATCAGCAGGTGGAATTTCCAGATGAAAGATTTCTTAGATGTTTGGATTGGAAAGAGATAGATCGTGTATTTGAAGAAATTGTTAATAAAGAAACTATATAATGATGAAAGTAAAGGAGGAGCAGCATGAATAAGAAAGCGATGTATAAGTTAAGTTATGGACTGTTTGTATTGACTGCAAAGGAAGCAAAAAAGGATAATGGATGTATCATCAATACAGCAATTCAGGCAGCATCAGAACCAAACCAACTAAGTATCTGTGTTAACAAAGCAAACTATACGCATGATATGATTCAAAGAACTGGGAAATTTACAGTATCAGTTTTGAGTCAGGATGCAAAGTTTGAATTATTTAAACATTTTGGTTTTCAGTCAGGTCGGGATGTAAACAAGTTTGAAACGTTTGAAAAATGTGCACGAGGTACAAATGATATTTATTACATTACAGAAGGTACAAATGCATATATTTCTGTAACAGTTCATAAAACGGAAGATCTTGGTTCCCATACAATGTTTATCGGTGAGATAACCGATATGGAAGTGTTAAGTGACAGCCCTTCTGTTACTTATGAGTATTACCAGAATAATATAAAACCGAAACCACAAGAGGCTGGAAAAACAGATAAGGGTCAGACAATATGGCGGTGCAGAATCTGTGGATATGAATATGTAGGGGAAGAATTACCAGAAGATTTTGTATGTCCTTTATGTAAACATCCAGCGTCAGACTTTGAAAAAGTGGTAAAGTGATGTGAGCGTATGGAGGAAACAAAGTAATGTTAAAAATACTATTTGTATGTCACGGCAACATCTGCCGAAGCACAATGGCTCAATTCGTTTTCCAAGACATGGTAAACAATCAAGGCTTAAAAGATAAATTCTACATCGACTCTGCTGCCACCAGCAGAGAAGAGATTGGTAATCCACCACATCATGGAACGGTAAACAAACTAAGACAAGAAGGAATTCCAGTCCTAAAACACCGAGCTATCCAGATGACAAAACAAGATTATGAAGAATACGATTACATTATCGGCATGGATGCATGGAATCTAAGAAATATGAATCGTATCACAGGTGGGGACCCAGATGGCAAGATTCATCTATTATTAGACTATTCCAAACATCCAAGAGATATCGCAGATCCATGGTATACAGGAAATTTTGATGATACATATAGAGATGTAGTCGAAGGATGTGAAGCATTCTTAAAATATCTAAAACAAGAAGAGCTATAGAAGGAGAAATACAAATATGAAGGTCGTAATATTAAATGGAAGTCCAAGAAAAGGCGGAAATACAGAAATCATGGCAGAAACATTTGACAAAGCAGCCAAGAAACATGAAGTAGAAATTTTAAATATCGCATCAATGAACATCAAAGGATGTCTGGGATGTAAATATTGCTATGAACATCAGGGAGAATGTGTGCAGAAAGATGATATGGCAAAAGTCTTAGAAACATTAAAAGATGCAGATATGGTAGTTTTTGCGTCTCCAATCTATTGGTTTGATATCACAGCACAGCTAAAAACAGTCATTGATCGTTTATATGCATGTGGAAGCACAGGATTTCATTTTAACAAAACAGCACTGCTATTGAATGCAGGAGCAGATCATGTATTTGATGCAGCAATTGCTCAGTACAAAGCAATGACTTCTTACTTAAAATGGGAAGATCAGGGAATCATCACAGCTCCAAACATGGTAGAGAAAGGCAAAATGAAGGAATGTCCAGAGCTTGAGAAAGTAAAAGAATTAGCAGAAAAATTATAAGGAATCTATCAATTAGCAGTGTAATAATTCACAACTCACTGAAATTCCGTCATATGTTTCCGATACCACAAAGGCATCAGATTCCTCTGACATTGATAATTCTCTCTTTCTTTAATCCCAATCGTATTGAAAAAGTCTTTCCATAGATCAATAAACGGATCGTCTGTTTTCACTGACAGGCGGTCCATTTCTTCTTTTGAAAGCGTTGTCAGATAATAATCCTGATTGGCAGGATGTACAACAGCAATGAAGCGCCTGTCATCAATGATCATCCAATTCTCCGAAGGCAGACGATCAGAAAAATGTGGTGCAACTAAAGTCAACACATTGCTCTTTGGCTCAATATGGCTGACCAGCACATCTCTAGGCATATTTGCAAATCGGATAAGTTCTACATGCAAATGAGCTTCATTCCCAACTTTACGTTTCAATTCAAACATTCTCATAACGACAGGTTCCTGAAGAAAATCAACCACATGAGCCCCGTAATGAAATCCAGCAACCATAAATCGATAAATCGTATCCAGCTTATCATCCGCATCAGACATCGCAGCCTCATAAACCATAATATAAGCCTGATAAGAAATCTTGCGCTTGATCGAACGAACGACACTTGCAGTTTTCTCAGAATCAGCGTCCACATGCCGATAATCACAGAACAATTCAAGATTTCCAATGGGTTCTGTCTTCAATTTAACATTCGAATGTCCAAGTCTTGATGCCCAAGCTTCGTAAACGCAAGTCATCATCGCATCAAAATTATCTTCACAGGTAAAAACAGTCATGGTAACCTCCAAAATAAGAATGAAAATTATATAAAATCTACATTTGTCCAAACAAAGTCTTCGAAGAATCTTCTACAGTAACATCTGACTGAAAATTAAAATCATCAAACAAAGAAAGCTGGCGGTAAGTCTGCGGATGATCGATCTCCCAGTTTTGCTTTCCATCTTCACCAATCAGCTGTCTGGTAATAAAATCTTCCTCAATCGGTATCCGATACATCATCTTCCCACTGCAAGTGATAAAATATTTCGCACGTTTTAGCACAACGCCCATCTTCTTCAAATGCTCAAAATTAAGTGTTCCATGTTTACGAGCTTTTACAATACGAAATGCAGATTTTGTACCAATTCCAGGAACACGAAGCAAAACATCATAAGAAGCCCGGTTGATCTCAACCGGATAAATATCCAGATGACGAAGTGCCCAGTCACACTTTGGATCAAGCATCGTATTAAAATTCGGCCGATCTACAGAAAGTAATTCATCAGCTTTAAATCCATAAAATCGAAGCAGCCAGTCTGCCTGATACAAACGATGTTCCCGAAGCAGCGGTGGTGCAGTTCCAAGAGCAGGCAAGTTAGAATCTTCATTCAAAGGAACATAAGCAGAATAAAATACACGCTTCAAGTCATATTGCTGGTATAATTTCTGCGTTGTTGATAAAAGCTGCAGATCACTCTCACCAGTTGCACCAATGATCATCTGTGTACTTTGCCCAGCAGGGACAAAAGGAGCAGGTTTTCCATTGGAACGCAAAGTATTCTTAAGAGAAGAATCAGCAAGTGCAAGAGGAGAACGCCCAGATTGAATTCGCTGATAAGGATTCTCCTGAAAAATGGTATGTTTCAAATATTTATTACTTCTGGAACGTTCCATCGAAGCATCTTTCCCAATCATCAAACGATGATCCACGATTCCATTCTGAATTTGACGGATCGGAGCTACAAGCTTCTTCGGATTCTTATGAGGCGCCAGTTTTTTAAGCCCGTCAATCGTAGGAAGTTCCAGATTGATACTCATACGATCTACTAGATATCCCATATTCGTAATTAACCCATCCGAAGCTCCAGGAATCGCTTTCACATGAATATATCCATTAAAATGATATTTGGTACGAAGCAGATAAATCGCCTGATACATCAATTCCATCGTATAAGTCGGACTCTTTACGATCCCAGAACTTAAAAATAATCCCTCGATATAATTTCTACGATAAAATTCCACAACAAGGGTACAAATCTCTTCTGGAGTAAATGTCGTACGAACCCGGTCATTGCTTACGCGGTTTAAACAATACTTACAATCATAAATGCACTCATTACTAAGCAAGATCTTAAGCAAAGAAACACAACGTCCATCCGAAGAAAAGCTGTGACAGATTCCAGCAGCTTCTGTATTTCCAAGCATGCCTTTCTTTCCGCGGCGATTTGAACCACTGGAAGTACAGGCAACATCGTATTTGGCTGCATCGGCTAAAATCTTCAATTTTTCATTTAAAGATAGATCTTTTGATGAGATTTCCATATCAAACGGCCCCTTTCGAATATATGTTCTAGTTTAACATAAATGAACGTATTTTACAAATTTCCACACCATGGAGCAGTTGCTTTTGGTCATTTTGGAAAACTGCATGTGGTCAGCATGCAGTTTTTTCTATTATGAAAGTTTTTTTAAATTAGAATTTTGGAATACTACATGATTCTCGAATCTTTAATTCGCAAGGCAGAGTAAGTCTCACTGGCACTTGATATTCTAAAAACTCTCCCTTTGCCATCGTGCAAATAAAATGAGCTGCATATTCTCCCATAAATTCTGCAGGCGCATGAATTGTCGTTAATGGCGGGGTAGAAAAACTAGCCACACTGATATCATCAAATCCTACCACGGAAATATCATCAGGTACCTTCAGTCCATTTTCATATAAAGCACGAATTGCACCAAGAGCAATTGGATCACTCGCTGCAAAGACAGCAGTTGGAAGTTTGCTTTCTTTGATCAGCTCGTTCATCATCACATAGCCAGATTCCGCAGAAAATTCCTGCTCCATAAGATATGGTTTATAAGTAATGCCATGTTTTTCACAATACTGAATAAAAGTTTCCTTACGTTCTTCAAAATAAACGGTATTATCTGGAAGATATTCTTTTCCTCCAAGATAAGCAATCTGTTTATGCCCAAGTTTTTTCGAAAGATAATCCAGAGCATCAACCACAGCTTGTTTAAAATCAAGACAGATGGTTGTAGACTGGATTCTTGCAGTTTTCATATCAAGAAAGATGACATTTGGTGTAATGGATGTAAAAGATTCCATCTGTATCTCATTGAATTTCCCAATACAGATCAGGGCATCAACATCTTTTAGTAAATCTTTATAATCGGAATCACTGTGAAAACAACGGACCACACGGATCTGATGGTTTGCACAGTATTTTTCAATTCCAACACGGATGGATTGGTAATAAGGGTCTTCAAGTTCTTCGAACATGGAATACCATTGAAAAATTCCAATGACAGTATCATTTAATGTATTTTTACTAATATTACTAGCTGCATTTTTTTTCTTTATATAATGAAGTTCCTTTGCGATTTTTAATACACGTTCTCTCGTCTGTTCTGTTACACTTAAAGACTCATCCTGGTTGAGAATTCTTGAAACAGTCGCAGAAGAAACCTTTGCTTTCTCGGCAATATCTTTGATTGTAGCCATGACAGATATCCTTTCTACTAAAATTATTTTTGATACGCACATCATTATTTTTCATTATAACAAATATCAGGTAAAAACGAAAGATAAATACGTAGTAAAAAATTACTAAAAATAATCCAGAAAAATTGGTAAATATTTTAGTAAAAAGATATTGTAAAGTTTACTAAAAAGTGTTACTATAAATTTACCAAAAGTAATCGAACAAAAAAAGTAGATCATAAATAAAGCAAAAAAGGAAGGAAAAGAAAACATGGCAGCAAACATTCAGACATTGATTGAGGAATTCAAACAAGGAAAACACAATGACTTATTAAAAGATATTTATGTAGATGATGGAGTGATCGCATATCAGCAGGAACGATACGTGAAAGCATTAGAAGAATTTAAGAATCTTTATGGTGAAAAAGAAGTAGAAATTTACAGTGCTCCAGGAAGAAGTGAAGTAGGTGGAAACCATACAGATCATCAATTTGGGAAAGTTCTTGCAACATCCATTAACTTAGATGCGATCGCGATTACAGCACCATTAGAGGAAGCAGTGATCAATCTGAAATCTGAGGGATATGATCGTATCAAAGTAGATTTAAATTCATTAAATAAAGAAGAGGTAGAAGAAGGAAGTTCACAGGCGTTGATCGCAGGTGTAACGTATAAATTAAAAGAAGAAGGATATCATATCGGTGGATTTGAAGCTTATGTAACAAGTGATGTATTAAATGGAGCGGGAATGTCGTCCTCTGCAGCATTTGAAGTATTGATCGGAAATATTTTATCTGGACTATATAACAATATGAAAATCAGCCCAGTATTCTTAGCACAGGCAGGACAGTTCGCAGAGAATGAATTTTTCGGAAAACCTTGTGGTCTGATGGATCAGATGGCTTCTTCTATTGGAGGACTGATCAATATCGATTTCAAAGATCCAGAAGAACCAGTAATCAAGAAAGTAGATGTCAATTTTGAAGAATATGGACACAGCCTTTGCATTGTGGATACAAAAGGATCACATGCAGATCTTACCGATGACTATGCAGCAATTCCAGAAGAGATGAAAAAGGTTGCAAATTTCTTTGATAAAAAGGTATTAAGAGAAGTAAACAAAGATGATTTTTACTTAAATCTTCCAAAAATCAGAGAAATCCTAGGAGATCGAGCAGTGCTTCGAGCAATGCATTTATTTGAAGAAAATAAACGTGTGGATGAACAGGTGAAAGCTCTAGAAGATGGGGACTTTGAGACATTTAAGAAACTGATCAAAGAATCAGGAGATTCCTCTTTTAAATATTTACAAAATGTATATTCAAGCCATGATCTGACAAACCAGAGTGAATCTATTGGTCTTGCAATCAGTGATATCTGTCTTGGAGATAGAGGAGTCAGCCGTGTGCATGGTGGTGGATTTGCAGGAACAATTCAGGCATTTGTTCCAGATGATATTGTAGGGATGTATAAAAAAAGTGTGGAACATGTTTTTGGAGAAGGTGCTTGTCATGTATTAAAAGTACGTCCTTATGGAGGAATGAAGGTATTATAAGATGGTAGAAATAAAGAAAATCGAAGAAAGAGACAATGGAGTTTGCCTCTTTGAAATAAAAAATGAAGAACTTAGAGTTATTGTAAGTAATTTAGGATGTCATGTATTATCTGTATTTACAAAAGACAGAAATGGAAGTTTTGGAGATGTCGTTCTTGGGTTTGAAAATGTAGAAGACTGTTGGCATGGAGACGGAAGTTACATGGGAGCGATTGCTGGACGTGTTGCAAACCGTATTGGAAATGCTCAGTTTGAACTAAATGGAACAACGTATCATCTGGCAGCAAACAATGGACCAAATTCTCTACATGGTGGAGTGGAAGGATTTAATCAAAAAATATTTAAATATGAATTATTGGAAGACGGAATCCGCTTTATCTATCTCTCAGCAGATATGGAAGAGGGATATCCAGGAAGTCTTTATCTGAAAGTTGTGTACCGTTTATGTGGTAACACATTAAAAATGGAATATGAAGCAGTTTCAGATCAGGATACACTGATCAATATCACAAATCATTCTTACTTTAATTTATCTGCTGGAAAAGATAAAATTTATCATCATCAGTTAAAGGTAAAAGCGGATGAGATTGCATGTGTTGATGAAAACTGTCTTGCCAATGGAACATTTTTAAACGTAGAAAACACACCATTTGACTTTAGAGAATTTCATGAGATCGGGGAACGGATCAACGATGATCATGAACAGTTAAAACTTGCCGGAGGTTATGATCACTCATATATGTTAAAAGATGAAGAAGATCAACTGGTTCTATATGACAAAGAAACTGGAAGAAAATTAACAATGACAACAACCCTTCCTTGCATTCAGGTATACACGGGAAATTTCCTGTCTGGCGGATGCAATGGAAAAGGCGGAAAGCCATATGAAAACAGAGATGGTGTTGCCTTAGAAGCCCAGTTCTTACCAAACTCCATACATATAGAAAAAGAACCAAAGGTAATTTTAAGAAAAGGTGAACAATACGAAGCGGTGACTTCTTATAAATTTGAGGTGGAATAAGATGGATTTGCAAAAAGAAATTAAAAAACTTGTAACTTACGGAGTAGATAAAAAATTAATCGAACCAGAAGATGAGACATATACGATTAATCAGTATTTAGAAGTATTTCGTTTAGATGAATATGATGATCCAGATATCACAGGGGAAGAGATCGTTCTTCCAGAGATTTTAGATCATCTGATCGATGCAGCTTACGACCGCTATATCATCAAAAGTGATGATATCGTGACAAGAGATTTATTTGACACAAAAT
>CAJMOO010000053.1 GCA_905215045.1 uncultured bacterium
AACGTATTCAAATGCAAAAAATCATTGGATAAGTATTGTTGCAACGAAATAGCCAGATCCAAGTTTGTTGAATTCAAAAATTTAATATGAAATGTGAGATAGAACGTATGGAAATAAACTATATGTTCTATTTTTTGTCTTTTCTTATTTGACTTGACAATTGGTGAAGATAATATAAAATAATAAATAACAATAATAAACAATAGATGATAAACAAAAAACAGAAACGGAGAGTTACATATGCTGTCAAAGTATGCTTCAGAAATTATAAAGATTTTAGTTCATCAAGATGACAAATTTATTACCAATGCACAGATTGCAAAAATGCTAAACGTTTCAGAAAGAAGCGTAAGTTCATATATGAATGAAGTAGCTCAGTATTGTGAAGAAAGAAATTGTCATCTGATTCGAAAACGAGGAAAAGGAATCTGTTTGAGGTTAGGAGTGCATAAAGAAGAACTTGAACAGGAATTCCCAGAGAAAAATCTATGTATTGAGACGAGAGAATACAGGATCAGTTATATTATCCGAACATTGATCGAAAGTAAAGAACCATATACAGCAGCATTATTCGCAGATGAACTCTTCGTTTCAAAAGCAACGATCCGGACAGATATTGAAAAGGCAAACCAGAGTCTGGAAGCAGATCATATCAAAATTTATCAGACAACAGGGAAAGGAATTGAGATTAAAGGAAAAGAGTTTGATCTAAGAAGAGTTCTTGTAAGAGAAAATAGAAAAATAGTCATGGAAAAGGAAGACAGGATTACGGATGAAACATTTGCGGATTATCGGATCGAACCAGAGTTTTATGGAAGACTGGTGATACAGTATCGTAAAAAAAATGTTGATAAGGTGATTTATTGTGTACAGAGATTGGAAAGAAAAATTGCTTCGCAAATGAATGATTATACGTTTTGTATGGCGGTTGAATATATCAGCAATCAGATTAAACGATTAAAGAAGGAATGCTATTTAGAAGAAAATATGATCAACCGTCTAGGGCTTGTAGATGAAATCACAGAGTGGGCAGATTATCTGATTAATTATTTAAATCATGAATTTAAGATGAACATTGATCCAAGAGAAGGATTATATCTGTATATTTTATTGTTAGCAGTGGAAGTCCAAAACAGCAGTCGTATTGTAAATAAGAAATTTTTATTAGATAAAGAAATCTATATTCAGGATGTAACAGAGGATGTGATTGATTATATCTCATCCATTGTTGGTAAAAACTTTAAAGAAGATATGCTGCTAAAGACAAGTGTAGCATTATTTTTAAACAGTTCTCTTGTAAGAGTGAGATTTGGATTTCAGATCCATAACCCGTTTCTTGAGGAAATCAAACAGCGATATCCAGCAATTTTTTCTGCATGCTTTACTTCCAGCCAGGTATATGAGAAACTGATCGGACAGTTCCCATCAGAAGATGAGATTGCATATATGGCAGTTTTATTTGAAGGCGCGATGGAGGAGAAGAAAAGAAATATTAATACAGCCATTGTAGGAAGTGGTGGAATGGGAATGGGTCAGATTTTGGCAAGAAAAGTAGAAGATAAGATTCCAGAAATTAATGTAACATCTGTACTTCCGGCAAATTCGGCACATCTGATCGATGAAGATCAATATGATCTTGTGATAACAACAATTTCAAAATTAAAGATTTCACATCCATATGTTGCATATACAACGCCGATCGTCAGCCAGCAGGATGTCTACCGGATTCAGAAAAAATGCCATCAGATGAAAGAGACAAAGAAAAATCATAACCAAGAATATACGATCAGTAGTCTGATCAAAAAAGAATTTATTCTAGTAGAAAAAGAAGTTATGAGTAAAGAGGAGATTCTGAAAAAAGGATGTGATCTATTATATAAAAATGAATATGTCAAACAAGGATTTTATGAAGATGTATTAAAAAGAGAAGAAATCAGTGCCTCCGTTCTCGGAGGCGGGGTTGCACTGCCACACGGAATGGCGAATCTGGTAATAAAACCAGCAGTTGTTATCATGAAATGTGCACAAAGAACTGAATGGCAGGATGGTTGTGTGGATATCGTCTTTTTGCTGGCACTTAATTTTGAAGATATTCAGTCAACAAGAGCATTTTTCTCATCATTCTATGAAATGACAATGGAGAAAAATACAACATTTCTGATCAGAAAAGCAGAAACAGAGGAAGAAATCATGGATGTGATCATGAACAGCATGAATGAAACAGAAGAATAGATATTTTACATAAAAAATGGTATAATAACCATATTATGAGAGGAGGATAGATACAAATGTTTGTAGAAGAACGACATCAGGAAATCTTACGTCTGTTAAATGAAAATGAAAAAGTAAAAGTCAAAGAGTTAAGCAAACGATTTGAGGTTACAGAAGACTGTATTCGAAAAGATTTAGCGAGTATGGAAGCAAAGAATCTTTTAAAACGAACATATGGAGGAGCGGTTCTTCCAGATACTTTGCATCCGGGGCATACTAATATTGTATCAATAAGAAAAGATAAAAATATAAAAGAAAAAAGAATGATCGCAAAGAAAGCAGCGGAATTAATTCACGATGGAGATATGATCTTTCTTGACACATCCACAACAAATATCGAATTGGCACGAGAAATCATAGAACGTAGATTAGAAGTTACAGTTGTAAGCTGTATGCTTGATATTGCAGAAGTATTTACAGCAACAAAGAATGTAAAATTTATTCTTCTTGGAGGAGAATTTAATCGTTCTCAGAACGGATTTTTAGGGGAACTTGTGTTGCAGATGATGGAGAATTTCCGATTTGATATTTCTTTTATGGGAGTTGTAGGAGCAGATCTTTATGATAATGCGATCATGACCTATGTTCCTGAAGATGGAATTATGAAGCATAATGCTGTCAAGAAGAGTAGCAAGTGTTATCTTATGATGGAAAGTCATAAATTTGATTTTAAAGCAAATTATGTATATGCAACATTTGATGATGTAGATGGAGTGATCTGTGAGGATGGATTATCCAAAGAGATTCAGGATAAATTAGAAACATATCAGACGAAAATCATATAAAGAACTATGGGAGCGAAGAATTATTTTTTATTCTTTGTTCTTTTTTTGGTTAATTTTAAGAAAAAACAGAAAAATAGCTTGAATAACAATAAAAACAATATATAATAATAAAAAACGATAATAAAAGCGAAAAACAATAGAAAGGATAAATTCTATGGATGGAGTATATCAGACACAGCGAATCAAAGATTTAAAAGATAAAATGTTATCAGAGCCAAGATACGCATCAATTGAACAGGCACTGATCATTACAAAAACATATCAGGAGAATGAAGATGATCCAAAGATCATACAGAGAGCAAAATCATTAAAAGCAGCTTTAGAGAAGATGGAGATCCGTGTAGAACCTGAAGAACTGATCGTTGGAAATCGTACAGCCGGAGTTCGTTATGGAGTTGTATTTCCAGAGAGTGGTAGCACATGGGTAGATAAAGAATTTGAAACACTCCCAACAAGACCACAGGACCGCTTCAATGTACATCAAGAAGATATTGAGACATTCCGTAAGTTCATCAAACCATACTGGGAAGGAAAATCCTTAGAAGATGTCCTGAACCAGAGATATGGAAAAGAGATCAACAAGATTGCCAAAGTTGTAAAGATCAACCAGAAAGACCACGCACAAGGACATATCTGTCCAGATTGTGTCAAATGGTTAAAGATGGGACCGCAGGGACTGCTTGATCAGGCAGAAGAAAAACTAAAGATATGTAAAGAAGAACAGAAAGACTTCTATGAAAGTGTTAAGATCGTCATGGAAGGAGCAAAACACTTTATGGTCCGTTATCATGACCTGATCATGGACATGGCAGAAAATGAATCAGATGAAACAAGAAAACAAACCATGATCAAAATAGCCAAAAACTGTAAGAATATTTCCGAACGTCCAGTACAGACATTTCATGAAGCAGTACAGTCTACATGGTTCTTGTTTGTAATTTTACAGATGGAATCCAATGCATCTTCATTTTCACCAGGAAGATTAGACAGACATTTAGAAGCTTATTATGAAAAAGATATCAAAGAAGGAACCTTAGATAAACAGCAGGCGTTAGAGATCATCGAATGTTTATGGTTGAAATTTAATGAGATCGTATATATGAGAAACTCTCACGGAGCAAAATATTTTGCAGGATTTCCGATTGGATTTAATATCGCGATCGGCGGTCAGGATGAGAATGGAAATGATACATATAATGATTTATCATTCTTGTTCTTAGAAGCTCAGAAACATTTAGGACTTCCACAACCAAACCTTTCCGTAAGACTTCACGAAGGAACGTCGGACGAATTATTAAAAGAAGCAGTCAGAGTCGTAGCCAAAGGAAGCGGAATGCCACAGTTCTTCAATGACAAGGCAGTCATTCCATCCATTCAGGAATTAGGAATCGAAGAAAAAGATGCAAGAGATTATGCGATCGTTGGATGCGTGGAATTAACAACGCAGGGAAATAACCTTGGATGGAGTGATTCTGCAATGTTTAACTTAAATAAAGCATTAGAAGTGGCATTGACAGGAGGAATCTGTCTCTTAACCGGAGAAAAGATCGCACCAGATTATGGAAACCTTGAAACGTACGAGACATTTGAAGAGTTGGAAGCAGCATTCAAGAAACAAATTGATTATTTCATGGATAAGATGCTTCTTGCATGCGAAGAAGTAGAGAAAGCTCATATTGATCTTTTGCCATCTCCATTCTTATCAGCATCCATTGAAAACTGTATGGAAAATGGAATGGATGTCACAGCAGGAGGAGCAAAATACAATTTATCCGGAATTCAGATGATTCAGGTTGCAAATCTTGCTGACAGCCTTGTCGCAATTAAGCAGCTGGTGTATGATGAAAAGAAGTGCACACAAAAAGAAATGCTTGATGCATTAAAGAACAATTTTGAAGGATATGAAATCTTAAGAGCAATGTGCGTCAATAAAGTTCCAAAGTACGGAAATGACATCGATGAAGTCGACAAACAAGGAACAAAATGGGCAGATTACTTCAAGAACCGATTAAGAACATTTAAAAACTATCGAAAAGGTCCATATCACACAGGTATGTATACCGTATCAGCACATGTTCCAATGGGTGAGAATGTCGGAGCAACTCCAGATGGACGATATGCAAAAGAACCATTAGCAGATGGAGGTATGTCACCTGTTTACGGAAGAGATATCAAAGGACCAACAGCCGTATTAAAATCCGTATCCAAACTAGATAAGACACTGACAACCAATGGCGGATTATTAAATATGAAATTCCTGCCTGAATTTTTCAAGACAGAGACAGGAATTGATAAGTTTGCGAATTTCTTAAGAACTTTTGTAGATCTTGAGATTCCACATATCCAGTTTAACGTAGTAAGGAAAGAAGACCTGCTCGCAGCAAAGAAGAATCCAGAACAGTATCGCGGATTGACAGTAAGAGTTGCAGGTTATACAGCCTATTTCACAGAATTGGCCGATGAACTGCAAAATGAGATCATCGCAAGAACAAGTTATGGAGATATTTAAGATGACAGGAAAAGTATTTGATATTCGCAGATTTTCAACGCACGATGGAGACGGAATCCGTACCACAGTATTTTTAAAAGGATGTCCGTTAAAATGTGTCTGGTGTCAGAATCCAGAAGGAATTTCGATTCGCAAAAGACCAATTTATTTTGAAAACCGCTGCATGCATTGTAAGACGTGTATTGCGAAATCAAAAAATCAGGGCGTTACGATGGAAAATGACCAGATACACATTCATCCAAACAGAAATGAAAACTGGAATACCATCATTGACTGGTGTCCAACGGGAGCAATCGCCATGGATTCCAGAGAGATGAGCGTAGAAATGGTTATGGAAGAAATCCGCAAAGATAAATCATTCTATCGTTATGGAAATGGAGGAGTTACGATCTCAGGAGGGGAACCGTTATTACAGTGGAAATTTACAAAAGAGCTGTTAAAAGCATGCAAAAAAGAAGGAATCCACACCGCGATCGAGACATCCTTGTATGCAGATCAGGAAGTGATCAAAGAGCTCCTTCCATATTTAGATCGGGTTTTTGCAGACTTTAAATTAGCAACAGAAAAAGACCATATGCATTACACTGGGGTTTCAAATCAAAAGATCAAAGATAATATCAGATACTTATTAGAGACATCAAACAGAGAGAAGGTCATCATAAGAACACCGATGATTCCAGAAATGACCGCAACGAAAGATAACATCAAGGGAATTGCAAAATATTTAAATGGGATCTATCAATATGTTTCCTATGAAATCTTAAACTACAATCCACTGGCAGAAGCAAAATATCACTTGGTAGATAGAGAATATTGTTTTGAAGAAAATCCCAAACTGTACACAAAAGAACAGATGCAGGAATTTAAAAGCTGGGCAGTCGAAGGTGGATTAGAAAATATTATTATTGAATCATAATAAATATGTATCATGAAGAAAAAAGTGAAATGTACAGCCGTTTTGTGCGACTGTATTTCACTTTTTTACGTTATGCTTCGAGCTGTTTTCCTAGAAAATCAGAAGCAATTTTGGCAATTTTAAACTCCTGATCATCTAATTTATCTTCAATAGAAAGAATACATACAAATCCAACGGCTTCACTTTCTGCAATGATCGTAGAAAGACACACATAGCGAAATACCTCTGGAAAGTCCAAGATCAGAGGAAAGAAATCTTCTTTTTCACGGTCCATCAATATATGTTTTCGATCTATTAAAGCTTCTTCAGCCTTTTCATCTAATAATTTTCCGATTAGTTTTTTGGCATTTGGTCCGGCAGCAGCGATCACACAGTCTTGATCACAAATACAGATTGTATGTGGAATCTGAGCAGCAATTGATTCTGCATATAGCTTCGCATTGTTTCCTAGTTCACCAATCGGGGAATATTTCTTTAAAATGATATCGCCGTCCCTCTCTGTAAATATCTCCAAAGGATCGCTTTCTCTGATATGCATGGTTTTTCGTATTTCTTTTGGTATAACGATCCGGCCAAGGTCATCAATCCTTCGTATAATACCTGTAGCTTTCATTCTTAAGATCCTCCATATTCATTGGTTTTCGTGTATGCTTGTAGTATTTGTAAAATCATTGGTTTTATACCCGGATTATGGTATAATATTTCATTAACAGAGAAAAGGTAAGGAGAATTAAGATGAAATTTCATACACAATTAAAAGCGAAAGATATTTTTAAATTTTCATTAGCATACACGTATTCCGGAGTACAGGCGATTTTGACGATTTTTATGTTGGGAGTCGGAGCATATATGATCGTCCACGGAATCGGTCAGCCAGAAGGACAGACGAATATTATTTTTGGTGTAGTCGTTATTGCATTATTTGTTGTCATTAATCCACTGATGATATATGTAAAAGCAAAGAAACAGGCAATTGAGAATCCAGTATACAAGAATCCAACATACTATACCTTACGAGATGATGGTATTTTTGTGGAACTAGGAGAAGAAAGTGCAACGATCGAGTGGGCCAGAGTTTATAAGGTCACACATTTTATGGGACTGACATTATTGTATACAGGAAAACAGCAGGCATTTGTATTTCCAGATTATGAACTTGGTGATGACAGAGAAAAGATGTTAGATTATATGAAAGAACACATCAAAGAAGCAAGAAAGAAGGCTGTTCAGACACAGACAGATGGAGGAGATATTTCAAAATATTCCAAGGCATCAGCAGAAACTGAGCGGGAAGAGACAGAAGTATCGGAATCAGAAGTTCAAGAGAATTCAGAAGGAGAAGAATAGAAAATGATCGTACAAAGTTTTTGTGCAGAAGATACGTATGAGATCGGAAAGAAGATCGGACAGGAGGCACAGCCTGGACAAGTGATCTGTTTATATGGAGATCTTGGGGTTGGTAAGACTGTATTTACAAAAGGGTTGGCAGATGGACTTGGTATCACAGAACCAATTCAGAGTCCGACTTTTACGATCGTAAGAGAATATGAAGAGGGAAGGCTTCCACTATATCATTTTGATGTTTATCGTATTGGTGATATTGAAGAGATGGACGAGATCGGATATGAGGATTATGTTTATGGAGAAGGAGTCTGTCTGATCGAATGGGCAAATCTGATCGAGGAGATTCTGCCAGATCATTATCAAAAGATTACGATCCGTAAAGATTTAGAAAAAGGATTTGACTATCGAGAGATTGAAATGGAGGAACAATAGATGAAATTATTAGTACTGGACAGTTCTGGTCTGGTAGCTTCTGTGGCATTGATCGAAGATGATCAGTTGATCGCAGAGTATACGACTGGAAATAAATTAACACATTCTCAGACGTTACTTCCGATGTTAGATGAAGTAATCAAGAGAACATCCTTTGAGATAGAAGATATTGATGCGGTTGCGGTAGCAAAAGGACCAGGTTCTTTTACGGGACTTCGCATTGGTGCAGCAACAGCCAAAGGATTAGGGCTGGCACTGGATAAACCGATCATTCCTGTGCCAACTGTAGATGGGCTTGCATATCAGTTATTTGGAACGTCCATGATCATTTGTCCAATGATGGATGCCAGAAGAAAACAAGTGTATACAGGATTTTACCGATTTGAAGGCAGTGAAATGAAAGTCTTAAAGGAACAATGTGCCCAGAGTGTAGAAGATACTTTGATACAGTTGAGGGAATACAATGAACCAATTGTATTCCTTGGGGATGGCGTACCAGTATATAAAGAAAAAATCTTAGAGAAGATGGGTGATCTGGCAATTTTTGCTCCAGCACATGCAAACCGCCAGAGAGCAGCAGCAGTCGGAACGTTAGCACAAGTATATTTTGCACAGGGAATTTATGAAAGTGCAGACGAATTTGTGCCAGAATATTTAAGAAAATCTCAGGCTGAACGAGAGAGAGAAGAGAGGCTTCATGGACAAAAGTAGTATAACAGCCAGAGAATGGCATGTGAGGAAAGCACTTCCAGAAGATCTTCCGATGATCGCAGAGATAGAAAAACTTTCTTTTCACAGACCATGGAGTTTCGATAGTATTGAGTCTTTCTATTATCGTAAAACTAGTGATATTTATGTATGGAGAGACAGAAATCGTATTAGTGGATATATAATCGCTGAGCATGTGTTAGATCAGGCAGAATTACATAGGATCGCAATGATTCCATTTATAAGGAAAATGGGAATTGGCACATTGTTGTTTCATGAGTTCAGACGAAGGTATCAGGAGATAGGGGTAGACACGATCTATTTGGAGGTCAGAGAATCAAACGAAGCAGCGTATCAGTTTTATTTAAAGAATGGATTTGAAGAATATGGACGCAGAGCAAAGTATTATAAGGATCCGATCGAGGATGCGATCTTAATGTTTTGTGAAATTTCAACAGATGACCAATCATTTCCACTGGATTCTTCAGAAACGCCCGTTTATAATGATGAGCGTAAGGAGGAGAATGAGATGAAATGTAATGTATGTGGACAGTTATTAAACAATAAAACAGATTATATAGAAGTTAAAAAAGAATGGGGGTATTTCTCAAACAAAGATACGCAGATTCATGAATTTAAGATTTGTGAGAGATGTTACGATCGTATCGTAAAACAATTTGAGATTTCTCCAAAGGTAACAGAGAAGAGTGAGATATTATCATAAAAGGTGATTTATGTTAGATGTATGTTTACTTGGAACCGGTGGAATGATGCCGCTTCCATATAGAAAGTTGACCGCATGTATGACAAGATTCAACGGGCATAGTCTGTTGATCGACTGCGGGGAGGGAACACAGGTAGGAATTAAAGAGAGGGGCTGGAGTGTTAAACCATTAGATGCGATCTGTTTTACACATTTTCATGCAGATCATATCAGTGGACTTCCAGGACTTCTTTTAACACTTGGAAATGCAGAACGAACAGAACCTCTTTTGATCATAGGACCAAAAGGCGTAGAAAGGGTTGTGAATTCACTGCGCGTGATCGCACCAGAACTTCCATTTCCGATCGAATTTTATGAATTAAATGAGAAAGAGCACGTTATTGAGATGGATGGCTATAAAATTGAAGCTTTCTATGTAAAACATAATGTGCCTTGTTATGGCTATAATATGATCATCCCAAGAGCTGGGAAGTTTGATCCTGTAAAGGCAAAGGAAAATGACATTCCGATGAAATACTGGAACAGGCTTCAAAAGGGAGAAACTGTGACAAGTGAAGATGGTCGTGTACTTACAAGTGATATGATCTTAGGAAGTCCTAGACCTGGAATTAAATTGACATATTGTACGGATACAAGACCAGTCCAGACAATTTCTGAACACGCAAAGAATGCAGATTTATTTATTTGTGAAGGAATGTATGGAGAAGAAGGAAAAGAAAAGAAAGCAAGAGAATATAAACACATGACATTTTACGAAGCAGCTCGTCTTGCAAAAGAGGCTGATGTAAAACAAATGTGGCTGACACATTATAGTCCGTCATTAGTACGAGCTGAAGAGTTTATGGGGAAGGTGAAATCTATTTTCCCAAAGGCTAAGGCGGGTAAAGACGGTAAGACAATAACATTAGACTTTCAGGAAGAATAGGAGAATACGATGAGCGATAAGATTAAGATTCTGGCAATCGAATCTTCCTGCGATGAGACAGCGGCAGCAGTTGTAGAGGATGGAAGATGTGTAAAATCCAATATCATTTCATCTCAGATCGAACTGCATAAGCTATATGGCGGTGTTGTCCCTGAGATTGCCTCAAGAAAACATGTAGAGAAAGTGAACTTTGTAGTAAGAGAAGCATTAAAAGAAGCAGGAGAAACATTAGACAGTATTGATGCGATCGCGGTTACTTATGGACCAGGATTAGTCGGTGCACTATTAGTTGGTGTGGCAGAAGCGAAAGCACTCGCGTTTGCAAAGAAGAAACCATTGGTAGGAGTGCATCATATTGAAGGACATATTTGCGCTAATTATATTGAACATCCAGATTTAGAACCTCCATTTTTATGTCTGGTCGTATCAGGGGGGCATACACACCTTGTTGATGTCAAGGATTATGGAAAGTACGAGATTATTGGGTGTACAAGAGATGATGCAGCAGGAGAAGCCTTCGATAAAGTAGCACGTGCGATAGGACTGGGATATCCAGGGGGTCCAAAGATTGAAGCACTTGCCAAGGAAGGGGATAAGAATGCAATTGCATTTCCAAGAGCGAAAGTGAATGATTCTAAGATGGACTTTAGTTTTAGTGGATTAAAATCTTCAGTATTGAATTATTTAAATAAGTGCGAGATGAAAGGTGAAGAAGTAAACCGTGCGGATGTCGCGGCTTCTTTCCAGGAAGCGGTTGTAGATGTTTTGAGTTCTCACGGAGTAGAAGCGGCGAAAGAATTAGGATACAAGAAACTTGCGATCGCAGGTGGAGTTGCATCCAATGGAGCATTTCGTGCAAAAATGATCGAGAGATGTAAGGAAGCAGGAATTGAATTTTATCATCCATCTCCTATTTTCTGTACAGATAATGCAGCAATGATCGGAGTTTGTGGATACTATGACTATATAAATGGTGTGAGAAGCGGTTTAGATTTAAATGCGGTGCCAGGATTAAAGATCGGTACCAGACAGGGGTAATACATGGGAGAGAAAATTGCGGCAATCGTTTTGGCAGCAGGAGAAGGAAAAAGAATGGGAAGTGGAATTCCCAAACAATATATGCTGATCAAATCAAGGCCTTTGGTGTATTATGCGCTAAAGGCTTTTGAAGAGAGCGCTGTAGATGAGGTTATTCTTGTTACAGGAGAAGACGAGATAGATTACTGTAAAGAGTATATTGTAGATCGTTATCATTTCAATAAGGTGACAAAGATCGTGCCAGGCGGATGGGAACGTTATGCATCCGTTTATTTTGGGCTTGAAGCAATTGAGGATGCAGATTATGTATTGATCCATGATGGAGCACGTCCGATGATCAGTGCAGAATTAGTACAAAAATGCATATACTATGTAAAAAAATATCGTGCATGTGTAGTGGGAATGCCATCGAAAGATACAATTAAAGTTGTTGATGAGGAGAATTATGCAATCCGTACACCTGAGAGAAAAACATTGTGGCAGGTTCAGACGCCACAGTGTTTTGAATTTGACCTTGTAAAAAAGGCATATGAAAAGATGATGGAAAATGATGATGGAAAAGTAACGGATGATGCAATGGTAGTAGAAACATATGGGAATGTGCCTGTAAAACTATTTGAAGGTGGTTATGATAACATTAAGATCACGACACCTGAGGATGTTAGACTTGCAACGAATCTTGTGCGTGTAAGGAAGGTTTTTCACAAGCTTCATGTGTTGCATGACAAGCTGATCTACCTGCAGATGAAGGCCTATAAAAAGCGATTTAGAGAGAAAAAACAAAAAAAATAAAAAAACTTTAAAAAAAGTGTTGACATATGTATTCTGGTTTGGTATTATAAACAAGTCGTCGCGTG
>CAJMOO010000054.1 GCA_905215045.1 uncultured bacterium
GTTCAGATTCCACATTGGATAATGGTTTGACATCTTTTCTGATATCTTCAATGTCGATCACTGGAATCTTCTCTAATTCTTCTTTTGTAGATGCTTCTTCCTGTGATGCTTTTAACTGTTTCGTCTCTTCGACTAATTTCTTTACTTCTTCTTCGGATAAAGAATCTTTGTAAGCCTTTAATTTATCCGCTTCTTCCTGATCTTTGATCTTCTGTAAGCCTTTCTTTGGCTTCATCACCACGATCGTTTTATGGTTATTATCAATCAGATATTCTTTGATCAGATTCTCAAAATAGCCATTCTCGATCTCTTCTCTTAACTGTTTGAAGATCTCATTTGTCTTGATATGGATAAATGGTTTCTCATCGTCATATAACCAACTGTCGTACATCTGAAGTCCATACATCAATCCCTTTGGAAAACGTCCAAAGTTTGCTTCTCTGTATTTGAATTCATAGTAATTAAATGCTGCTAAAAGATTTCTTCTTGGAATTCCTTCTTTTGCGATCTTGGCTAAGTTCTTTTCTAAGATCTTAACAAATTCATCTTCCTGATCATCCCTTGCTTCCTGTGCGATCACAGAAAATACTGGCTGCATGATCCCATTATCATAAGAACTTTGAATATCTTTTCCAATCTGTGCATCCATCAAAGCTTTCTTCACTGGTGCTCCAGGTGCATCGAATAATACTCTGTTTAAGATCTCAAATCCTAAGTAAAGTTTTGCATCCAAGCTGTCTCCGATCACTGCATTGTAGGATAAATAAGTCTTTTCTTCTTCGGAGTCATTTTCCCCGACTGGATAATATTCTTCCACTCGTTTTACTTCTGTAAATGGTTCTTGTTTCTCCCATGATGAATCGATCTGTTTCTTATCGAAATCTTTTAAATAATGTTCATCGATAAATGTCAGGTATTCATCAACATCCATATCTCCATACAGATAAATATAGCTGTTGGATGGATGGTAATAAGTCTTGTGGAAATCAAGGAACATCTCATAAGTTAAATCTGGGATTGCCTTTGGATCTCCGCCTGATTCAAATCCATATGGTGTGTCTTCCAATAAAGACTTCTGAATGATACGTGCAAGCTGCTGGTCTGGAGATGAGAATACTCCTTTCATCTCGTTAAACACAACTCCATTATACGTCAGAGGAGCATCTTCGTTTAACAGATCATAATGCCATCCTTCCTGCTTTAGGATCTCTGGCTTCTTATAGATATTTGGATAAAATACAGCATCCAGATAAACATGCACCAGGTTAAAGAAATCTTTATCATTCTGGCTTGCAACCGGATAAACAGTCTTATCTGGATAAGTCATTGCATTTAAAAATGTATTCAGTGATCCTTTGACCAATTCCACAAATGGATCCTTCATTGGGAACTCTCTTGATCCGCAAAGTACAGAATGCTCTAAGATATGAGGAACTCCTGTATCATCTTTTGGTGGTGTACGGAATCCGATCTGGAATACCTTGTTATCATCTTCATTGGAGATCACAACCACTCTGGCTCCCGTCTTATCATGCTTTAAAATATATCCTGTTCCATTTAATTCTTCAATAGATTCTTGTTTGATGATCGTATATTTATTATTCATAAACCTTTAACAAAATCTCCTTTTTTCTATTCATTGATATCCTTTATGCTACTACAAATGGAACAGATTGAAAAGGGGGTCGGTTTGATTTTTGCATAAAAATACGGCACCGAAAGCTTATTCTCATGCTTTCGATGCCGCATTGATATTTTTTATCGTTTGATCGATCTTACTTTGGAAAAACTGCTGTATCTGTACTTGCCGGATACTTTTTTCATTGTGCGGACCTTAAAATAATATTTCTTTCCTTTTTTTAGTTTTCCTTTGGTATAAGATGATTTCTTAGAGGAAAGTGTTGCGATCTTTTTATATCCTGATTTCTTCTTTGTGGACATATAGATCTGGTATCCACTGACTCCTGAAACCTTCTTATATGTGATCTTGACCGCTTTCTTTCCACTCTTCCTTAAGCTCTTGATCGTTGTTGCTTTGGGTTTAACAACAACTGTTTTCTTTGCTGAACTGTATCCTGCATAAGTCCAGTTTCCGATCTTATAATTTAAATCAACTTTTTCTGAAATTCCAGGGATCACACCTTGTGTTGAATACTGCCACATATGATAACTTCCCTGATATGTACATTTGTTACTATGTTGTGCAATCCATTTTGGGTAATCAGAAAATACAGATGCTGTCAGTTTCGTTTCAAATAAGTATTTGTTACTGTAAACTGCGACATTTTTATATCCATAAGATTCCATCGTATTCAAAAATGTTTTTGCAATATTTCCGATCTGTGTGCTGCTTAACTGATTTAACATATCAGCTTCCATATCATAATAAATCGGATATGTTAAATTCTTTCCCTGTAAAAGTCTGACAACATGTTCTGCTTCGCTTTTTGCTTTCGCTGTTGTATCAGCTCCAGAATACAGGTAAGTTCCATAAGGGATCCCCAGTCTCTCACATTCACTGGAATTGTAGTCCCAATACTTATCATCTTTATCTGTTTGATTTACACCATATCCACATCGGATGATCGCATAATCTGCCAAAGCACTGTTCTTTACCTGTTCCCAATCGATCTTGCCCTGATGCGAACTTACATCAATTCCCTGCTGTGTTGCATTGGCTGGTTTCTCTGCACCCCAGACTTTGCATGTTGTCTGAAATATCATAAACACGCTGATCAGCAATAAGAGTACCCCAACAACCAATCCAGTAAACATTCCTAGTTTTTCACTTCTCTTCATTTTCATCTCTGCCTCCTAAGTATGATCGTTTCCTTATTTTTTCTTCCACATTTATCATATCATATTTTTTTCGGCAGAAAGTGAACATTTTCTTAATTTTTCTGTAAATTTATACACATCCCATCTTGATCATCTCTCTTTTCAGGCGTTTGATGATCTTTTTCTCCAGTCTTGATATGTAAGATTGTGAAATTCCAAGCATATCAGCGACTTCTTTCTGTGTTTTTTCTTTTCCTTCTTTTTGATTGATCCCAAACCTTAATTCAATGATCATTTTCTCGCGGTCCGTAAGGATCGTCATGGCTCTTGTCAGAAGTTTCTTATCTACTTCATGTTCTAAGTCCTTGTAAATGATATCTTCATCGGTTCCAAGGATATCGGATAATAATAATTCATTTCCATCCCAGTCTACATTTAATGGCTCATCGATGGATACTTCCATCTTTGTCTTGTTATTTCTTCTTAAATACATCAAAATTTCATTTTCGATACATCTGGATGCATAAGTCGCAAGTTTGATCTTCTTTGCCGGGTTAAATGTATTGATTGCTTTGATCAGACCGATCGTACCAATCGAAATCAGATCTTCCACACCGATTCCCGTGTTGTCAAATTTCTTTGCTATGTATACAACCAATCGTAGATTTCTCTCGATCAGCATGCTTCTTGCCGTTTCTTCATTGACAGTTCCTAACATATGGATCATTTTCTGCTCCTCCGCTGTATCAAGCGGTGCCGGAAGTATCTCCGTTCCCCCAATATAATGAATCTCATTTCCTCTTCCAAAAAATGTCCTTCTTCCACTTACCAAGCTCAACTTTAACACAATCATTACC
Source organism: uncultured bacterium (assembly GCA_905215045.1). Next base: position 3,636 of record CAJMOO010000054.1, read on the forward strand.
TCCCATTTTTGATCAGATCCGGATGTAGTAACATTTCGTAAGCTCCCCATTTGGAAAGGGATACTTTGGAAATGGCGATCACTGCCTTTTTGTGTTCTATTATCCGGTCCTCTTTCGTGATTTTCATATCATTTGCCATCACTGCCGGCATCATCCCATGTTCCCTTCCAACACTTTGATATGGGATCATGCGGATGCCCTCTGCTTCCTGTTTTTCTATCATCTTGAACAACGGCTCATGAAAATACTTCAAAAATGTTTCTTCTTCCAGAATACATACTGGCATTTGACTGACTGGTTCATATAAGAAATTTCCTGTATCCAAGAATGCACAAACCTCTAATTTCTTATGCAGAATCGTAAATTCCACTTGATAAAAAGATTCTTTGTCGTGATTCATATCTTTTACGGCTGATACATACAAATACCTTACAAGCATGCAGCTGGCTGTCGCAAGGATCAGCCACGGCAGAATGATCTGGCTTTTTATCATTGTAAAGATTCCACCAGTAAATAAACTCAACACCAGAAGATACACGCTGTATTTCCATGCTTTTTTCATTGGAAATGCACAAGATATCTTTACCGTCATAACAATGGAAATGATCATCAATCCCAATTTCAGTCCATGATCTTCGTCATAAAGCTGAAGTATAAGACATCCTGAAAAACTTCCAAAGATGGATGCGGCAAATATTTTATAAAATTTCATCTTTTTATGTATGATCCATTCCAGTAATTTTAGCTGGAACGCGATCATGATCCATTGTTCCAAAAACATTTCGATGAAATACATAATGCAATTATAGAAAATCTCTAAAAAATATTTTGTCATACCATGGCGGTAACGCCCTGCAAGTTTTTACAGTTTCTGACGAAAACTTTCTTCTGTCTGCATCATCTGATAAAATAGAAGTTGAAATTTGTAGAAAAATACGATAAGAAAGGAAATTTTGAAATGACTCATGTGATTCATGAAATCCCTCCCGTATATGATGACCGATCAAAGATCCTAATCCTTGGTTCTTTTCCTTCTGTAAAGTCCAGAGAGGGACAGTTTTTTTATCATCATAAGCAAAACCGTTTCTGGAGGGTTCTTGCTGCAGTCTTTGAGGATACTCTGCCTGAAACGATCGAGGAGAAAAAAGAGTTTTTATTAAGACACAACATTGCCATCTGGGATGTGATCGCTTCTTGCGATATTGAAGGTTCCAGCGACAGCAGTATTAAAAATGCAGTGCCAAATGATTTTTCATTCATTTTAAAAACAGCCCCAATTCGCCAGATTTATACCAACGGTGGGACTGCTTATAAACTTTATCATAAATATTGTGAAAAAGTGACTGGATTTGAAGCTGTGAAACTGCCTTCCACAAGCCCTGCGAATGCTTCTTATTCGTTAGAACGGCTGATCAGTCAGTGGAATCAGATTTCAAATACCTGACCTGCACCTGTGATATCTCTGACGATATCCTTCCATCTGCGCCCATCTTCACAGTTTAAATAATGATGGTTGATGTTGTAATGCTCAAAGCAATGCATTGGGAATACAACTTTACTGTCCGTATGTTCTAAGAAATAATTCATTCCCCAGCAATACTTATCTTCCTGTCTTGGATCAAGGAGCATAAATGCAAGATCGATCTTCTTTCCTTCCAGATATTTCATCTCATCCTGAAAGGTCTTCTTGTAATATTCATTATCTTCCTCTGATTCTCCATTCCAATGCCACCAGTTAAGATCACCTGCATGGTAGATTGTCTTTCCTTCCACTTTCACAAGAAATGCTACTCCCATGTCGTTTGATCTTAAAGTTTCTATTTTGATTCCGGCAACTTCCTTTTTTTCATGTGCTTTCATAACGACTGCACCTTCGTTATCTTTGATATCATCAGAAAGAATATAATGAATATCTTTATACTGTTCTTTTAGTTTCCAGATTGCTGGATCATAATGATCGGCATGACTGTGTGATGCAAAGACATAGAGAGTCTTACTGCCGTCAAATGACGGAATTTCTCCCTGATAGTAATCAAACAGCAGAACATTTTGTTCCATCTCAACCATAAAACTACTATGTTCAATAAATGTTACTTTCATTTCTGGTTATCCTCCAAAATCTTTTCCTTCATCTGCGGATCAAACTGTTCCTGTTTTAACATCTCAATCTCATATTTGTATGGCGGATAGGATTTCTTGCTGTCTTCCGCTTTAATGTATGGTGTTTCTAAAATCTTAGGTACCTGTTCAAAGTCTTTGTGATGTACGATGTGGTTTAACGTCTCAAATCCGATCGTTCCAAATCCAAGATTTTCATGACGGTCTTTTCCTGCACCGATCACATTCTTACTGTCATTGATATGAAAGACTGCGATCTGGTCTTTGCCGATCGTCTTATCAAACTGGTCAATGACATTTTCAAATCCTTCTCCAGACAGATCTAAGCCGCTGTCGCTCACATGACAAGTATCGAAGCAGACTCTTAATTTCTCTGGATATTTTACACCATCATAGATTCTTTTTAGTTCTTCAAACTCACGCCCGATCTCACTTCCTTTTCCTGCCATTGTCTCCAGTGCGATATGAACCGGCATATCCTGATACATGACCTGATTTAATCCTTCGATGATACGATCGATTCCTTTGTCAACACCAGCTCCAACATGAGAACCTGGATGCAGGACCAACGTATGACTTCCCATAGCTTTGGTACGTTCTACTTCAACTTCTAAGAATTCCACTGCTAACTCAAATGTCTCAGGTTTCGTCGTATTCGCAAGATTGATGATATATGGTGCATGAACAACAAACGTTTCCATTCCATGTTCTTTCATTAATTTCGTTCCATCTTCAATTCTTAATTCCTCAATCTTTTTTCTTCTTGTATTCTGTGGTGCGCCAGTGTACACCATAAAGGTATTCGCTCCATAAGATAATGCTTCTTTGACAGATCCTAGAAACATGTCCTTTCCTTTCATCCCTACATGAGAACCGATCAGCATAATTTTCCCTCCGATTAAAAATTTTTCTTCTTTTTTGTGTGTCATTCTGTTGCAGATTATACCGAAAATATGCTGTAAAATCCATATTTTGATACTTAATTTAATTTTTTTGAACTTTTTTTCGTTTTTTTATTGACACAAGTTCCATATAGTGATATCATAACGGTGTTGCGCAGTTGTGGCGGAATTGGCATACGCGCTAGACTAAGGATCTAGTCCGGGTTAACTGGGTAGGGGTTCAAGTCCCCTCAACTGCACTCAAGCCGATGTGGCGGAATTGGCAGACGCGCTGTGTTCAGGTCGCAGTGAGCTTACGTTCGTGCGAGTTCGAATCTCGCCATCGGCATACCGAAGTTTGTGACTTCGGTTTTTTTATTTCATACAATAACCACAAAAAGGAGTCCTCAGACTCCTTTTTTCTTTCGACTCTTTAATAAATTATCTGCTAAGGTTGATACAGTATTCACAATGATCTCCTGCTCTACCGTCTCACATTGTTCCATGATCAGATCCATCTTCTTGCTGTAAAAATATTTTTTCTGTTTCTTGCTGTAACTGTCCACCAACAGTTCATCTATGGTAACACCTAGTGCATCTGCGATCAGCTTAAGTGCTGGCAGCGAAACGCTTACTGAAGCCGTCTCCACATTTGACATATGACTTAATGAAATATCTGCCATCTCGGCAAGTTGTTCCTGTGTTATATTTTCTTTTTTACGATATTCTTTAATTTTCGCTCCCAGAGCTTTATAATTAATGGGCTTCATAGCTCTCCACACTCCTTATATACTCTGATTTTATTATGAATCATTTTTTCAAATAACCGCCTGTGGCAATAGTTTCTATTGTAATGGACCGCCAGACTTATTTCTGTTATGATAAAACCAACTAATTTATTGTTATCATTTATAATAGGAGGTTTTTATGCATCTATTCATGAAATTTATTTTAGCACCTGTTCTTTTTGTTCTATCTGTTTTTGTGATCATACAAACTTATAGAAAATATAAGATCAAACATCTTTTGAAAAAATGGGAAAAGAAATATCACCCATTTCCATTGAAAAAGGAAGCCTGAGATTCAGGCTTCCTTTTTTTGATATGATGATTTGCTTGTATATTATTGAAAACATTTCATCTTTTTATTTCTTAACACTATGCTTCTGCACTAAAGCATGCAGAAGATTGTATTGATTAAATTCAGATCTCGCTCATGATCCTCTGCGTGATCTCATTCGCTTTTTCATAAATGTGAGCCGCATCTGTTCCAATAAAGAATTCGCCATCTTCATACAGAATCTTTCCTGCGACCATTGTCATCTTGACATTCTGCTTACTTCCACTGTATACCAGATTCTTTCTGATATTGTGGATTGGCTGCATATTTGGCTGATGCAGGTCGATCATTATAAGATCTGCCTGCTTTCCTTTGACTAACACATCACAGTCTGAAAGATTCATTGCTTTTGCACCGCCTGTTGTTGCCATCTTTAATACCTCTGCTGCATCAACTGCACTCGCATCATTTTCCCGGTATTTGGCAAGTGCTGTGACAAGAAACATCTCGCGAAACATATCAAGACAGTTATTGCTTGCAGGTCCATCCGTTCCGATCGCCAGATCAATATTTCGTTTTAACATCTCCTCGATCGGAGCGATCCCGCTTGCTAATTTTAGATTCGAGGCTGGGTTGGTGATCACAGAAATCTGATGTCTCTTTACAACATCAAGATCTTCTTCGCTCATATGAACACAGTGGTACAACCCTCCTCCATATTCAAATAGCCCTAGCTGTTCCATATATACCGTTGGTGTCATACCTGTTCTCTCGACGCACTGTGCCACTTCTGAGGCACTTTCTGAGTTGTGGGTATAGATAGGTGCATGGTACTTCTTAGAAAGCTCTGAGATGCCTTCTAAGATTTCTCTCTTGGTTGTATATTCTGCATGGAACCCCAGTTCATAACTGGTAAGTCCATCTTCTTTATGGTACTTCTCGTACCAATTCTCTACTTCTTTCACAGACTGGGTAAAATCATTCACTGCTCCAATAACAGTCGTCCGAAAACCACAATCCTCAGATGCCTGGATCATCGTATCTGGTGTCAGATACATATCCGCATTGGCGGTGATCCCGCTTGTTAAATATTCCATGATGGCAAGTTTGGATAAATGATAGATATCATCCGGTGTTAACTTGGCTTCATATGGGAACACCTGATCATTTAACCAAGAAAGCAGCGGCATATCATCTGCATGAGATCTTAAAAATGTCATCGCGGAATGTGTATGGGCATTCTTAAATCCAGGCATGATCAGATTGCCTTTTGCATCAATCTGTCTCTCCCATGCGATCTTTGCCGCTTCTTCTTTATTCTCCGGTCCGACATACTGTATTTTATGATCTAAGATCCAAATCTCTCCATCAAAGATCTCTTGATCTTCCTGCATGGTTAAAATTCTTGCATGGTAGATTCTTATCATTTGATCACCTCTTATTTCTTCAGACTCTTCCCCATTCTACAGATGCATTCTGTTACTAGTTTCTGGAATTTTGGAGCTGCAAGATCTGCACTTTGCTGAACTTCTTCGTGTGTCAGTGGTTTCTTACTGATTCCGGCAGCAGGATTCGCAATACACGAAATTCCACAGATCTTCATTCCCATATGATTTGCCGCGATCGCCTCACAGGCAGTACTCATTCCAACCGCATCTGCACCGATGGCTTTACACATCCTGATTTCTGCCGGGGATTCAAAATTAGGACCTGGAAGCTGGATATAAGTTCCTTCTTTAAGATCGATCTGCAGATGATCCGCACTTTTTCTGATCACTTCTTGTAATTCTTCATCATAAATATGGCTCATATCCGGAAATCTTTCTCCAAATTCTTCGATATTCGGCCCAATTAATGGAGATGGTACAAAACTTGCGATCTGATCCGTGATCATCATAAAGTCACCCGCTTCAAATCCACGATGAATCCCACCGGATGCATTTGTCAAAAACAAGATCTCTGCTCCCATCATCTTCATCAGTCGAATCGGCAGTACAACATCACTCATGGAATATCCTTCATAATAGTGAACTCGTCCTTCCATGATCATTACTGGAATATCTTCTACGTAACCAAGTACAAATCTTCCTTTATGTCCCTGTACTGTAGAAACTGGAAATCCTTTGATCTCATGGTAATCGATCACAGTCTCAATCTTGATCTTCTCCGCATAATCTCCAAGACCGGAACCTAAGACCAATGCGATCTGTGGTTTAAACTCTGTCATTTCATTTACTTGTTTATAACATCCCTTTACTTTATCATATATTTTATTCATATTATCGATCTCCTTCCTGCCAGTTCTTTTTCTTACATTATGACACATTTTTGTACAAAATGAAATGCATTCCACACACATCCTATTGTTTACAAAAATTATAGTTCCCATTTCTTGCTTTCCATTCATTTGCAAGTTATACTTAAAGAAACCCCAATTTCCCTACAACAAGGAGTACTAATATGAAGTTAGCAATCGTTGATGATAATAAATTAGAACAGGAGCTCATTTTCAACACTCTTCGTACTTATGAACATGAAAGAAACATCTCCCTTGATATTTCTTCTTATAGTGATGGTAATTCTTTTTTGAATACCTATGTCCCTGGAGATTTTGATCTGATCTTTATGGATATTTATCTAAATGAACTGAACGGGATCAATATTGTACGCAAGATCCGTCAGATGGATTCCAAAGTGATGATCGTATTCTTAACAACAAGTAAAGAACACATTTTTGAAGCTGCCCCTTTTCATTTTTTTGATTATATTTTAAAGCCTTTTGAATCCACACAGATCTTTCATGTACTTGATGATGCTTTAGCACTTCTTCCTGAGCAGGAAGCTGAATTATCTTTTGAATATCGTTCTTTTGATGTTCATTTTCCATTGTCAAAGATTCAATATATTTACTCAAATAATCATGAGGTGATCATTCATACAACGAACGGAACACATGCTTTCCGGCTTCCTTTTTATTCTGTCACAGATCATCTGGATGATTCAAGATTTCTTCAGTGCAACCGTGGAATCATGTTGAATATGGACTATATTAAGACGATGGAATCCGATTACTTTGAAATGACAGATCCAAAGTGTTTTCCAATCAAAACGAAAGGACGCAAACAAATCCGAGAGCAATATATCAAATACCAGTTTTTGAAACTTGAGGAGGCATGATCTTTTATGACTTTTTATGATATTTTTACATATTTATGTACATTTACAATCATCATTCCACTGGCAGTTTTTTGTCTGTTTCCAGTGATCGATCATCTAAAGACTCCGATCCGCCATCTGCTGACCAAGATCAGCCTTGTTTTTGTATGCTATTTTGCTCTGTTGATCATTCCGTATATGATCTTTCAACAGGATCTGGGCAATATCCTTATATTCCTTGCTGTGCCTGTGTTCTTTTATCTATTTCAAAAAGAAACGAACCTGCTGCTTCCTGCATCTCTCTTTGTTATGCTGACTGCATGTTGTCTTGGTTCTCTTTCTTATGTTATCTATCATACATTCGGTGTCATCTTTCATCCACATGGACAAAGTACAGAATTTTATCCAGAATCCATGATCGCACAACTGATTTTTCTGGTTTTCGCCGATATCATCTTATATAAACCTGCCAGAAAATATCTCGGCTGGATGGTTACGAATTTCCACAATGCCTTTGTCTGGCGGATTGCGTGTATTTTCCCATGCTGTTTTACTTTTCTCGTTTTTACCTATATTCCACACAATTATTATGATATTTATACCTATCATGATCTACATGTTTACTTTTCCATGATGCTCACTTTACTGGTCTTTGTATTTCTTTTATATGTCTTATTTTATACTATCATCCACAGTTATGTAGAAAATCAGTACATATTGGAAGAACAAAAGATTCTGGAGATTCAGGCAAAAGAATACTCCCAGCTTTCCCAACATGTACAGGAGACAAGAGAAATCCGCCATGATTTTCGTCATCAGATCACTGTTATCTCTGGATTGTTAAATCAAGGAAATTATGAAGAATTAAAGGAGTATCTGTCCCAATATGAATCATCTATTTCTTTACAGACTAAGATCTACTGCCGTCAGCCCGCTGTAAATGCCATTTTATCGCATTATGATCTTTTATGTGCACAAGATAAGATCAAAACAAAATTTGCCGTTGATTTTCCAACGCTCTCTCCAATCTCTTCCGTTGATTTTTGTATTGTTCTTGGAAATCTTTTAGAAAATGCTTACCTTGAATGTAAGACATTACAGAAGTATGAGAAATTCATCCATCTCAAAGCCAGACAGACATCTCCTGGTGCTTTTGTTCTGCTCATCGAGAACCCTTATGAGCATGAGATCAAAAAAACAGACAGTGGCTTCTTCTTATCCTCTCGCCGCAAAAACTGCGTCGGTACAGGTCTTAAATCAGTCACTGCCATATGTAAAAAATACGATGGCCATCTGTCCATTGAGACTGATAACCACCGCTTTAAAGTCAAGATGTTTTTACAATGTTAATTCTATTGATTAAGCTAATTTTTCTTTTGCTACGTCAACTAAAGCTTTGAATGCTTCTGGTTCGCTGATCGCCATCTCAGATAACATTTTTCTGTTGATGTCAACACCAGCTAATTTTAATCCGT
>CAJMOO010000055.1 GCA_905215045.1 uncultured bacterium
ATACCTGTTTACGACCTGTCTTCATGGACTGTGCAAGGTTACGTTTTGCTGGACATACGAATGAACATGATCCACACTCAACGCATTCTGCTCCATAAAGTTTTTCAAACTCGTCAAACTTGTTATGATCTGCTAATACAGATAATTTTGCTGGCATCAGCTTCTGCGGACAGACGCTTACACATCTTCCACAACGAATACAATTGCTTGGCTGGTTTGCAGCAACTTCATCTTTTGTGAACGCTAAGAAGCATGAGAATGTTTTCACAGCTGGTACGTCTGTTGTAAACATTGCCATACCCATCATAGGTCCACCAGAAATGATCTTTTCAGGCTGTGTTTTAAATCCACCAGCTGCTTCGATCAGTTCTTCTACATTTGTTCCTGTACGGACTTTAAAGTTGCTTGGGTTTTTGATCGCATCTCCAGTCACTGTCACAATACGTTCATATAATGGTTTTCCGTCTTTGACAGCTTCTTTGATCGCTACGATCGTAGCTACATTATCAACGATGCATCCTGCATCTGCTGGTAACATGCTAGAGTTGATACTTCTTCCTGTTGTTGCATAAATTAAAGAACGCTCTGCACCCTGTGGGTATTTTGTCTTTAATGTTGCAACACTGATTCTTGCATCACCTTTTACCAGTGCTTCTACTTTGGCAATTGCATCTTTTTTGTTATCTTCAATACCAATGATACCTTTTGCTTTTGGGAACATATCAAGTACGATATTTAATCCTTCAATTAAAAGTTCTGGTGTTTCCATTAAGATGCGGTAGTCACCTGTGATATAAGGTTCACACTCAGCTCCGTTTACGATGATATATTCGATCGCATCTGGATCTTTTGGAGCTAATTTTACGTGTGTTGGGAATCCGGCTCCACCAAGTCCTACGATTCCGGCTTCTTTGATTGCTGCTAAAACATCATCTTTAGACATCTGGTCATAAGGTTTTGCTTCGTATGCAACTTCTTTAAATTCTCCGTCATTCTCAATTACGATAGAGTTAACTTTTGCTCCGGCTGGAGTCATTCTTGGCTCGATCGCCTTAACAGTTCCTGAAACAGAGCTGAAAATGTTTGCGGATACAAATCCTCCAGCTTCTGCCACCTTCTGGCCTACTAACACCTGATCTCCTTTGCTAACGATTGGTTGTGCAGGAGCACCGATGTGCTGACCTAAAGGTAAAACAACATCTCCTTTTGGCAGGTATTCGGTGATTGGTGAATTCTTTGCAAATTCTTTACCATCTGCCGGATGAACACCGCCGCTAAATGTAAACAATGCCATTTTAAGCCTTCCTTTCTTCTTTACATTTTTTTCCATTGCGAAAAAAAAGAGTTCTCATGAAATGAAAACTCCTTTGAACACAAGACTTATGATATCACAGTCTTTTTTATTTTTCAATGTTTTTTTAACATTTTCTTTGCATTTGCATACAAAATTCTGTGTTTTCCTTCAGAATTCCTTAAGAATTTGAAGAAATTGGCAATTTACTTCTATATAATATAGATTATCTGCATATTATTTTCGAATCTGTCCATTGCCATAAATGATGAACTTACTTGTTGTCAGGGCATCTAATCCCATTGGTCCTCTGGCATGGATCTTCTGTGTACTGATTCCGATCTCTGCTCCGAAGCCAAATTCAAATCCATCCGTAAATCTTGTAGACGCATTGACATAAACAGCTGCCGCATCAATCTGGTTTAAGAATTCCTGAGCATTCTGGTAAGAATCTGTGATGATCGCTTCGGAATGTCCTGTATTGTAATGATTGATATGTGCTACTGCTTCCTCAAAGCTGTCAACTGTTTTAACAGATATGATGGAATCTAAGTATTCTGTACCCCAGTCTTCTTCTGTCGCAGGAATAACCTGGTCATTTAAAGCACAGACTCTTTCATCTCCACGCACCTGTACACCTTTTGCTAATAAAGCTTCAATGATGGCTGGTCCATGACTTTCTAAGATATTTTTATGTAAAACTAAAGACTCACATGTATTGCATGTTCCAAGTCTCTGTGTCTTTGCATTGATAATGATGTTGACTGCCATATCTTTCTGGGCAAATTCATCAACATACACATGACAGTTCCCTGTTCCTGTCTCGATCACTGGAACGGTGGAATTCTTTACAACACTCTGAATCAGTCCTGCACCGCCTCTTGGAATCAGAACATCTAAGTAATCGTTTAACTGCATCATCTTTGTCGCTGTCTCACGGCTTGTGTCTGTTAAGAGCTGAATGCTGTATTTTGGCATATGACAGGACTCCAGGGCACTCTGGATCACGTTTGTGATCGCAAGATTTGAATTGATCGCATCGCTTCCACCACGCAGAAGACATGCATTTCCTGTCTTAAAGCATAGGGCAAATGCGTCCGCTGTTACATTTGGGCGGGATTCATAGATGATTCCGACAACACCGAGTGGCACTGTTTTCTTCCCAATCAAGAGTCCGTTTGGTGTTTTCTGCATATGTTCTACAGAACCAATAGGGTCGTGAAGTTCGGCTACCTGACGTAATCCCTCTGCCATTGCTTCAATACGGTCAGGGTTTAAGGATAAGCGGTCGATCAATGCTTCGCTCATCTCATTTTCTCTTGCTGCTTCTACATCTTTATAATTCTCGCTTAAAATGTATTCCTGATTCTGTACCAGACACTTGGCTGCTTCTCTTAATACTTCATTCTTTTGTTCGATTCCTGCATTACCCAGAATCACGGATGCCTCTTTTGCCTGTTTTCCTAGTTGTTCTAACATTATGAATGCCTCCTTTTCGGTGCGTTTGGATTCCTTTTGAATCTGTGATCTATTTTAGCTGATTTCTTCTAGTTTAATCCTTTTGGTTTTAACGGAGTGATAGATCCATCTTCATTTTTGATGCTTACGTTGTTAAGCTGTGCTCTTAAGTTGGCACGAACAGACTGAATGTATTCATGTCTTAACTTTCTCTGTTCCTCTTTCTGTTCTGGTGTTAATCCGATGGATTTATCTAGATTGTATAATTCATTAATTCTCTGAATATCTTTTTCTTTCATCTTTGATTGTTCCTTTCTGTATTCTTTCTATATAATATATGATTCCTTACGCCTTAAAGTATGGGCGTTCTGTTAAGTATTTTTTGAAGTCAAAGTCTGGACGTTTATGTGCTAAGAATAATGTTCCAACTTCTTCTCCTGCAACGACTTTATTGACGTTATTTAAATCATTGCTGTTAACGATGACCATATCGGCTCCAGCATCTGTTACGATATTGGCTGCTGCGATCTTTGTCTCCATTCCGCCGGTTCCAACTTTCGTTACGGCTCCTTTTGCCATTCTTCCAATCTTTTCATCTAAGACTGGTACTTCGGAGATCAGTTTTGCCAGTGGATTCTTGTGTGGATCATCTGTATAAAGTCCGTCAATATCTGTTAAGAGGATTAAAAGATCTCCTTCTACAACCGCTGTTACAACTGCAGATAAGGTATCGTTGTCACCAAACTCGATTTCTTCTGTGGATACGGTATCGTTTTCATTTACGATTGGGATCACGCCAAGTTTTAATAATTCTTCGAAAGTATTCTTAGCATTGTATCTTCTCTCGTCATTGAGCATCGTCTCTTTTGTGATCAAAATCTGAGCAGATCCCTGATTGTATTCTGCAAATAGTTTCTGATAGATCATCATTAACTGTCCCTGTCCTACGGCTGAGCATGCCTGTTTCATTGGAAGGGATGTCGGACGGTTTTCTAATCCTAATGCTTTAAATCCGACACCGATCGCTCCTGATGATACTAAGATCACGTCTTTTCCGCTGTTATGTAAGTCTGTTAAGACACGGACTAATTTCTCTAATCGGAATAAATTAATGTTTCCTGTTGCTTTGTGAATCAAAGAAGATGTACCTACTTTGACGACGATTCTTTGTTTATCTTTTAGTTTTTCACGATTATTCATTTTACATTCACTCCTTGAAAGGTATTTTACACTGTAACGAGGGCTTGTGCAACCTTAATTCCATCCATTGCTGCTGAAGTGATACCACCAGCAAAGCCTGCTCCTTCTCCACATGGGTAGATTCCTTTGATATTGCTCTCGAATCCTTTATCTCTCTCGATCCTTAACGGGGAAGATGTTCTTGCTTCAATTCCGCAAAGAACTGTATCTTCTCTGTTAAATCCTTTGATCTTTGTATCAAAATATTCCATTCCTTCAGAAATCGCTTCACTGACTGGTTCTGGAAGGCAGTTTCTTAAGTTTCCAAAGCTTGTCATTCCTTTGGTATTTGGTGTGATCTCTCCAAAAGATTGTGTGATCTTTCCTTCTCTGAAATCTTTCAATGTCTGGACCGGAATCTTTCCTTTTCCTTCATGAAAAGCTTTTGCTTCCCATTTCTGCTGGAATCTTACACCTGCTAATGCGTCATCTCCATCAAAATCATCCGGTGTAACACTTGCGATGATCGCACTGTTTGAATTCTTTGCTGCACGGTCGTGGTTACTCATTCCATTGACAGTTAATCGTTCTGGTTCAGATGACGCATTGACAACAAAACCTCCTGGACACATACAGAAAGAATAAACGCTTCTTCCATTGCCTGCATGATATGTCAGTTTGTATGATGCAGCTGGCAGATCATATTTGTCTGCGCCTTCTCCATACTGGGAGTGATCGATCATCTCACGTGGGTGTTCCACACGAAGTCCGATCGCAAAGGCTTTTGGATTCATCTCTAAATTGCGGTCGGATAAAACTTTAAATGTATCTCTGGCACTGTGTCCCGGTGCTAAGATTGCTGCTTCTGTTTTGATTTCTTCTTTATCGTTGATGATCAGTCCTGTTAATTTTCCATCTTTAATCACGAAATCTGTCACTTTTGCCTCAAAACGGACATCCCCGCCAAGCGATTTGATCTCTTCTCGGATTCCTGCAACAACATTTCTTAAAAGGTCTGTTCCGATATGCGGTTTATTTTCGTATAAGATTTCTTCTGGTGCACCATGTTTTACAAACGTTTCTAAGACAAATTTATTTCTTCCGAATTTGTCTTTTACCAATGTGTTTAACTTTCCGTCGGAAAATGTACCTGCGCCGCCTTCTCCAAACTGTACATTGGATTCAGGATTCAGCTCGCCAGTTTCCCAGAAATGCTCGACATCTTTCATACGGTTTGTGACATCTTTTCCACGTTCCAAGACAACAGGATGTAATCCGGCTCTCGCAAGCATCAGTGCTGCAAATAGACCTGCCGGTCCCATTCCGATCACAACAGGCGGGTGTTCGAAAGATCTTTGATTTTCTGGGAATTCAAAGATCTTTTCTTTGACTGCCATGATATTGCGGTTTTTGTTCTTCTTTAAGAATTTCTCTTCTTGATTCTTATTTAATGTCACATCAACGGCATATACATAAGATAATTCTTCTTTTTTTCTCGCATCGATGGATCGTTTTACGATCTTATATTGTTTATATTCTGTATTATGTAATGCTTTTTTTATCTTCTTTTCAAGTGCTGCCTCTTTGTGATCGATCGGCAGCTTGATCTGGTTGATTCTTATCATTGTCTTCCTATCTGGCTCGCTGCGATGTATCCGGATGTGAATGCCCACTGTAGATTATATCCTCCACAGGTTCCATCGACATCTAATAATTCACCGACAACATAAAGCCCTTCTAATAACTTTGATTCTAGTGTTCCCTGTATGATTTCTTTTGTGGATACGCCTCCGGCTGTTACCTGTGCCATATCATATCCCTTGTATCCTTTGATCTCAACTTCAAAATTCTTTATCATATCTAAGATTCTATGAAGATCCTTCTTTGAAATCTGTGCGACTGGCTTTCTTGGATCGATCTTTAGTCTCTGTAAGATCGCATATACCAGTTTTTTATTTAAAAATCCCTGGAAGAATTCTTCAACGGTCTTATAATTGCAGTTTTTTAAGAATACTTGCGTTGTTTCTTCCAGTGTCATCATCTGTGGCATCAGATTTAGATAGATTTTTACTTTTTTCTTTCTTCGCAATGCCTCGATCGCAAAATGGCTGATCTGAAAGATTGGAATACCGGAAATTCCGTATTTTGTAAACTGAACTTCTCCATGTTCTTTGGCGATCAGTTCATTGTTTGCATACACGCTGATATCACTGACATTTCTCACTCCAGAGGTTTCTTTTAGATATTTCCCCTCCGCTTCTAAACCTACCAGCGACGGAAATGTATCTGTAATCTTATGGTGAAAGCCTTTTGCAAGCTTGTATCCACTTCCGTTGCTGCCTAAATTCGGCTGCGCGCATCCGCCAGCTGCCAAGATCAGATTGCTTGACTGAAAGCATTTGTCATTACCATAGACATAGAATGTCGATTTACGTTTTTCTGCTTTTGTCACTTCAAAATCTGTCAGAATATCGACATGTAAATGTTTTAATTTCTGTGTCAGTGTGTCAACGACTGTTGCCGCCTGTAAGGATGCGGGGTAATAATATCCATTTTGCTCTGTGACAAGCATTCCGAGGGATTCAAAGAATTGAATAAGTTCTACCAAACCAAATTCTTCGATCATCGGATAGGCAAAAGAAGGCCTTTGCCCACGGTAACAATTCTCATCCATATAAGCATTTGACAGATTACATCTTCCATTTCCTGTCGCTAATATTTTCTTTCCTAATTTATCCATTCGTTCAAGCAAGAGGACTTTCTTATGATGACTGGCTGCTGTGATCGCTGCCATCATACCGGAAGCCCCTGCTCCAACGATGATCACGTCATATTTCATTTGTTGTTTTTCTCCAAATTGTTCGTTTAACTGCTGTATGATTCCAGAAAATGATATACTTCTTCTCTGTTTTCAAAGACAAAATTCTCCTTTAACATATTTAAAATATCTGACGGAAGATTTTCTTTCTTCATATCTGTGTACTCAAAAACCTCTTTTGTCTTATTGTTGATCACTGCCAGACTGCCATCTAAGATCTTAAGACTGTAGGTTGCTTTCACTTTCTTTTCAGCTTTTGTCGGTTTCTTTAGCGCTGTCGTTGTTACCTGAGAGCGAACTTCCTGAATCTTGTCCATGTTTTCATTTCTTGAAAATGCCAGATAGCACATATATGCGCATAAAACAGTGATCACGATCATATACATGATCAAAAATCGATTGATCTTCTTCATGATATCACCCTCCTTTGGCTATATTGTTACCAAAGATGGGATTATTTATACAAAAAGCCCAGATCTGTTACGACTTGGACTTTTGTTATCATTTTTACAATAAATGTAATTTCTTTGCTAATTTTACGATCAGATTTCCTTTTGGAATCTTTGTAAGTTCTTCTTCTGTAAAGACTTTTAACTTAATGATCGCTGCAAAATAGATCAGTGCTCCCACTGGAACTGCAATGATCACGCACACTGCAAAGCATACTCGTCCAAATGGAAGAACACTTTGAACTGCGTACTGAATTACAAAACATACGGCACCCATGACAGCTGCACTTAATGCTGGTTTGATAAATGTCTTTGTGATCTCCTGATGGAATCCTGTATATTTCTTGATAGAATGTGCATTTAACAGACACATGACAAGTGAAAATGCCATTGTCGCAAAGACTAATCCATATGTTTTGCAATCGGTATAAGTTAATAATGCCCATAATACAACGATATTTACAACAACAGAAATTGCTGAATGTTTGACTGGCACTCGCATCTTGCCCATTCCCTGTAAGATACCGTTTGTCAATGTAGACAGACAATAGAAAATAACAGAGACTGCCCCGATTCGAAGCATCGCAGCTCCTAATCCTTTGGCATACACGGCACCGAAGATCAGTCCGTTAATAGAGCTGTTTAACACACCAAGTCCGACAGCACATGGGATTGCGATCATCATTGTGAAACGGATCGCCATCTGGATATTATCATTCATCTCGTCCTTCTTGCCTAAGGCATAAGCAGCAGAAACATTTGGTACGATCGCATTGGAAAGTGCGGATGCCATTGCTACTGGAACGTTGATCAGCACGTTATACTGGCTGCTGAACAGTCCGTAAAATCCTGAAACTGTTTTCGCTGTAATTCCCTTTCCTACTAAGATATTACTAAAGATCGTCTGATCGATCGTTGCACTACAGTTATAGATTGCTGTACTGAAGATAACTGGTGTGATCGTCAATAATAAGATCTTTAGGATATTCCCATAAGATTCAATATATTTTGTGCGGTCATGCTTCATCTGAATCTTAACTTTTGGCTGATATGCGCGATAAATGATCAGGCAGAAGATCAGTCCTGTTAAAACACCGACTCCTGTACCGATCGCACTACCTGCGGCACCATGTCTTGCAATCTCATATGTGATCGTATTGGATGGCAGATATGGCAGGATCAGCACATACGCCATCAAAATACTAAAGATCGCATTTAAGATCTGCTCAATGATCTGGGAAATGGATGTTGGCACCATGGTATTATGTCCCTGAAAATATCCTCTTAGTACTCCAAGAATTCCAGAGAAAAAGATCGTTGGAGAGATCACCTGAAGGGCAAGTGCTGCACCTTTCTGGTGTCCGACAAAAGTTGGTGCTCCAAAATATGCGATCAGTGATGCGATACCACCAACGACAACCGCATAAACCAACGCTCCATAGAAGATTCTCTGGGCATTGATGTATTCTCTCTTTGCAAGTCTTGCAGAAATTGATTTGGAAACTGCAAGTGGGATACTGAAGGATGCGATCAGCAGAATGATATTGTAGATATTATATGCATAGCTATAATATCCCATTCCTTCATCGCCGATGATCCCAAACAGTGGACTACGGTATAATAATCCGATCACACGGCAGACAATGGATGCTGCGGCTAAGATCATTCCCTGCATTAAAAATGAGTTTTTGCTGCTTTTACTCATACTAAACCTCTTTCATCTCTTGTATATTTCGTCTTTGTCAGAATCTCTTCCTGACGTTTTTCCATATCTTTTCGTTCTTCTTCTTCCATATGGTCATATCCAAAAAGATGTAACATGCTGTGAGCGATCAAAAATGCATATTCTCTCTCACGGCTGTGTCCATAATTCTCAGCTTGTTCCCATACCTTGTCCATGGAGATCACGATATCTCCAAGCAGAAATTCACCACTTTCCGGGTCAAATGCCATTGGATCTTCTTCGATCTTTGAAAAATCTGCCGGCTGTTCATATTCTGCCATTGGGAAAGATAATACGTCGGTCGGACGATCGATCTGCCTTTGTTCTTTGTTGATCTCATGGATCGTGTCATTATCGGTTAACATTAAGTTTACTTCGCACTCATAAGGGCAGTCCACATAATCAATCGCTGCCTCAATGACCTCATGTGCGATCTTCTCATAAGGGATATTGATCTCTCCCTCGTATTCATTCTCGATTATAATACTCATAACATTCCTATCTTCTGTTCTTTTTGTTATTGTTATTCTTATTCTTTCTCGCAGATTTCGCCGCTTCATACTGATCGTATGCTGCAACGATCTTCTGTACTAATGGGTGTCTTACGACGTCCTTATTCGTAAGTTCACAGACACCGATCTCTTTGACTTTTCTTAACACTCTCAGTGCTTCTTCTAACCCTGAAATGCTGTCAAATGGTAAGTCTTTCTGTGTTAAGTCACCTGTAATGATCGCTTTGGAACCAAATCCAATACGTGTTAAGAACATCTTCATCTGTGCTGGTGTCGTATTCTGTGCCTCATCTAAGATAATGTATGCATTATCCAATGTACGTCCTCTCATATAAGCCAGTGGAGCAACTTCGATCAAGCCTTTCTCCATATTCTTCATAAATGCATCGGCTCCTAAAATCTCATACAGCGCATCATATAATGGTCTTAAGTACGGATCAACCTTGCTTTGTAAGTCTCCTGGCAGGAATCCTAACTTCTCTCCGGCTTCGATCGCTGGTCTTGTTAAGATGATACGGCTCACTTCATCATTCTTAAATGCTGTAATCGCCATTGCCATCGCAAGATATGTCTTACCAGTTCCTGCTGGTCCAACGCCAAACGTAATCATCTTATCTTTGATCGCTTCGACATATTTTTGCTGACCCAGAGTCTTTGGTTTGACTGCTTTTCCCTGAATCGTATGGCAGATCACATCTTTATCAAGTTCCACAAGACTTGTGGATTTCTCTTCCATCGATAAGGATAAGGCATAGTTTACATTCTGCTCTGTGATCACATTTCCTCGTTTGGATAATTCGAGTAATTCATCGATCACGGAGATCGCATGATTGACTGCCTGCTGTGTACCAATACATTTTAACTGGTCTCCACGCAGGATCAGGCTGACATGCAGTGTTTTTTCGATTTTCTTCATATAGGCATCGAACTGCCCAAATACATTCCCGCCATGTTCTGCTGGGAAATTCATTTCTATTTCAACTGGATTCATAAAATACTCAGTCTCCTTCTTTGCGTATATTCTTATGTATTTTACCATCTGTCACAAAGTTTTTCAACCTGACTGGCAAAATACATGCGGTCTGATTCATAAGTTTCTGATATTTATTGCTGTGCCGTCGTTGGTGCGATCATCTCTTCCTGTTTTTTTGTTAATTTCTTGATATTTCGGATCTTTCCGACACTTTCTTCTTTGATGATCGATGCCCTCACTTCATATCGGTTGTTCTTCTTTTGATAATTTCCTTCACAGTGAACGATCTTTGCCCCTTCTTTTGTTTTTTTCGCAAGATAACGTTCTAACTGTTTTTTTAATTTGAACTGTGCTTCTTTTTTGGTTAAGATTTTCTTCTTGGGTTGATATTTTTCCGTCGTCTGAAATGTGATTCCAATAGGAAGATAAAAAGAAGCTCCTATTTTTAATGATCTTCTCTTTGTTACGACATTGGTATGATTCTGCCTTTTCTTTACAGGAAGGTCAAACTGATACTGACCAAAATATACATTTTTGATACTTTTTTTCGTATCTGTGATCTTTTTTTCGTAATACTCCACCGGGATGGAATTTTCATATACCTCTTTGGTACGCATGATGATCTCCCCATCTGCCTTGATCTTATCTGTCTGTGTCACAGTAAAATCATCACTGTAGTAATAGATCAACCCAGATATCAACGTTGTTCCTTTTTTCACGCTGTCGCCTGTACTTACTAGTGGTGTCCCGCTTTTTACTGCCATTTTTGTGATGATCCCTGACTTATTTGCCACGATATCACATGGTTTCTTCGGATTCTGCTTTGTTTTGCGGTCCAAGGTCTCTTTGATCTCGATGTGTAGTCTTGTTCCCTGAATGGAACAGGATACCCACGCGATCTCATCATAATCTTCCCTCAGATGATCTTCCAATGCATCACAGTCAATCTGGTATTTTAATGTCCCCAGATGATAGTAATTATCCGTGACATATTTTAATATATCACTTTTTGAATATACTTCTCCTCCTGAAACCGTGATCTCCCATAAAAACTGGCTAAAAGAAAGGATCATCATTGCACATAAAAATATGGAGAAGAATAATATTTTACGTTTTCTATGTTCTTTTAAAAAATACGGCAATCCCTTTTGTCCTTGTAACGTAAGCTCAACATTTGCTTTCTGGGCTAATGCTGCCAACATCTGATACGCACTTCTTCTGATAAAAAAGACATAGCCGTCTGATACTGGTTTTAACTCCCACAACACAAGGTGATTTTTGGCACAGAGATTTAGGAAACGCTCTGTCTGATATCCTTTGACTTGAAAATATAACCTTCCAAATATAAAATGCAGGATCTTAAGCATTTACCATGCTCCTTTCAAAGAATATCATACATATTCCAGCCTTTTGATCTTTCCTTTGACTTTCATTGCCTCCTGTGAATAAAAATCAACCGTTAAACCGCATCCATAGATATTTAATATAACATGATTGCCCTGAATGGAAATCGTATCCTCATCATACGATACGATTCCTCTGTAGTTTTCTATGTACGCTTCACAGTTTCCTGTCAAGGTAATGATAAAATCTCCAAACACCACATCTCTTGGAAGCGAAAGTCCTTTGGCGATCGCTTCTTTTGGTTTCTTCTTCATGAAAAACTCCTTTTGTGGCATTTGGTTTAATATATGCCGAAAAAAAGCACCATATAC
>CAJMOO010000056.1 GCA_905215045.1 uncultured bacterium
GTCTTCAGGTATTCATAAAAACATAAAGAAAGATAGAGGTACGAAATGATAGAATTCCATAGAATTCGTTTTTCGTAGCTCTATCTTTCTTTATGTTTTTATGAATACTCAATACATTTCTGTTAGACAATCAAATTTTACTTTTCAAGATCATCCACAATATCTTCTAATGTCTCATTCTTCCCCGTAAACTTATCGATCACATCTGGTACCATATCCAGTAATTTCACGATTGTTTCCTGATTCTTAATATTCACAAGTTTTGTCTGTCCATCTTTAATGACAAGAACTGCACTTGGAGTCATCTTTCCTCCGACCCCACCACCGCTCTTGTCCTTCTTATCACCAGAGAAAGCTCCTGCTCCCATTCCGAAGGAGACATCAACTAATGGTAAGATGATCGTATCTTTGATGTAGATTGGTTCTCCTACGACCGTTTTTGATGTTAAGAATCCTTCCATACCGTCAAATAGTGAACCCATGGTATCTTTTAAATTTTCTTTGCTCATTTTAACTGCCTCCTATCATTCTTATTGCTCGGTCTTTTTGTTTGATCAATTCATCTTTATCTTTATATACTTTCCATAACAAATATAAGATCTTGTATCTTCGGATCCTTCCTTTGATCTTTAGCTCTCCTTTCAAGATTCTCTTCTCAAAATCTGGTGTGATATTGATATGATCACCGTAGATTGGAATCAATGCAGCGGTCCAGCCTAAGACTTTTCCCGTGTAATATGGATCTTCGAATCCAAATATGATCTTTGCATTTAGTTTCTGTGGAAGTAACAGCTTTACCCCATTCACTCCATATCTCTTGATTCGCTTCACTGCATCAATGATATCCTCATCTTCCAATAGATCTCCGATCATTTCCATCTTATTTGTGATCTTACGGATCTTTGTTATGAAATTCTTGCATCTATTATAACATTTTTTGAGAAAATTCACGATTCTTTTGCCAAAAAACTCTTTCTCTTTATCTGTTGTTTTGTCTATCTTAGATTCTGATATCTTATCTTCTGATCTTTCGTACATTTTTCTTGTTGTTGATGTCTTTGTTCTTTCTTCTTTTTCATCCCATGTGAGATTAAATACATCTTCATCTTCAGAAGGATATGTACTTTTTTTCTTTTCTACTCGTTTCTTATTGTTTTTTTTATTTTTTTGTTTCTTTTTAGAGTCTGATCTTTTCTTATGTTTTTTCTTATCTTTCTTTTTATGCTCTCCAAATACAGACCAGTGTTCTTTCCTTGAATCATAAATCGGTATTCCAAAAATCCTGATCCCAAAATTCAGCTCTTCTTCATAGAATGCTTTTGCACGTAAAAATATAACTGCCCATGATACTTTTACCTGTGCTTTGGGACTCTTCCCATCAAAATCTCCTTCGATCTGATAACAGATCGGGAAGATCAAAAGGATCAATAATAACACGATCGGTATCAGGATCAGGATTCCTATGATCTTTAATATTAAAAATAGTATACTCATTTATCTTCCCCACAAAAATATGTTGTTACATCCTCAAGTTCTCCTTTATGATACAGATCATCGATCATGCGTCTTAACATAACAACTGCATCATCTCGTCCTGCTGCCATTCCTACGATCGTGATATCTTTTCCTTCGTGGATATCAGATAATAGTTCATTATATGGATATATTTCCAGAAATGCACTGTTCCAGAGCGGCAGTGTAATACAGTACAATCTTGAAATTGATTTCTTTTCTTGTATTTTACAAAATAGACGTTTCTTTTGTAATTTTAATATCTCTGATATGTATACACGTTCTGAAACTTTCACTCATTTTTCCTCCTGAAAATTCTCCCCATTCATTCCTGATAAAATTCCTGATAAAACAAAAAGGGATGTATTACTACATCCCCATTTTAACATATATTGTTGTCGATTACTCGCCAAATTCGCCGATTTTTACAACTTTCAGCATGTTTGTAACACCTTTTCCACGATGGTTAGCTGGTCCACCACCTGTTAAGACTAAGATGTCATCTTTCTCAGCAAGTCCTGCATCTAATACGATATCTGTTGCTTCATCTAACAGATCTTTTGTTGTCTCAGCTTTGTGAGATTTGAAAGGACGTACTCCCCAATAGATCTGCATCTGACGTACGATCGCATCATCTGGTGACAGACCGATGATCTGTGCATCTGGTTTGAATTTAGATACGATTCTTGTTGTGAATCCTGACATACTTGATGCTAAGATACATTTTGCATTTACATTGTGTGCTGTCTGTACTGCAGAATAAGCAACTGCTGCTGAAATTCCACGATTGATATATTTAGATCTGTAATCTTTGATCTTTGTGCTTAAGTGAACTTCTGTTGAGATTGCGATCTGATTCATCATCTTAACAGCTTCTACTGGATATTTACCTTTTGCTGTTTCTCCAGATAACATGATTGCATCTGTTCCATCATAGATCGCATTTGCCACGTCTGTAGCCTCAGCTCTTGTTGGACGTGGGTTACGGATCATAGAATCTAACATCTGTGTAGCTGTAACAACTGGTTTGAATGCATCGTTACATTTTCTGATGATCTCTTTCTGTAAGAAAGGTACTTCTTCAGCAGGTACTTCAACACCAAGGTCACCACGGGCAACCATGATACCAGCAGATGCATCGATGATCGCATCAATGTTTTCAACACCTTCCATGTTCTCGATCTTAGAGATTACACCAACATGCATGTTATGTGCACCGATGATATCTTTGATCTCTTCTACAGCTTCTGCATTACGGATGAATGATGCTGCAATGAAGTCGATTCCATTCTCAAGACCGAATTCGATATCTGCTTTATCTTTTTCTGTGATAGATGGTAAATTAACTCTTACGTTTGGTACGTTAACACCTTTACGGCTTCCTAAAAGTCCTCCGTTGATAACGTCACATACGATATCTGTTCCATCTTTGATCTCTTTAACTTTTAACTCAATTAATCCATCATCGATAAGGATTGTATTGCCAGCTTCTACATCCTGTGGAAGTTCCGCATATGTAATGCTGGTAATTTCGTTATTTCCTTTGATGTCTCTTGTTGTCAGTGTGTATTCCTGACCTGTTACTAATTCAACATCATCATCTGTTTCTAATAATCCTGTACGGATTTCTGGTCCTTTTGTATCAAGTAAGATCGCGATAGGTAAATTCAGTTCTTCTCTGAACTTTTTGATTCTCTTGATACGTCCTAACTGTTCCTCATGATCTCCATGAGAGAAGTTTAAACGAGCAATGTCCATTCCTGAACGCATCAGGTCTTTTAATACCTCATCGTCGTCTGTTGCAGGTCCCATTGTACAAATGATTTTTGTCTTTTTGGTTAGCATAATTTTTCTCCTTTGGTTTCAAAATATATTTAAATAATAAACAACTCACCTTTTCACATGCTTATGGGTGAATAAATGATCCTGACAATATTCATAATTCCCATCGCATTTTGAACAATAACGAAATTCCAGTTCTGGATCGTCAAGTTCTGTTCTGTGGCACACTGCGCATTCATGCATCGCACCATTTTTCTTCTTCGGCGTGATCGTCTTTGCCTTGTATGCTCTTGCCTTCTTCTTATGTACAGCTCTCGCTTTGAAATTTGCTCCCATCTTCTTGATCTTCTTCATGGAGAAGAAAAATAGTAGAAAATTTAACAAAGCTGCTACTATGGATACTTTAACCGAAATTCCGGCAACTGTAAAGCCTGAACTGAAAAAAATGTACGCAAGATACAATCCATCCAGATATCCAAGCCATTTTACCTTGATCGGAAGGATCATATACAGATACACTTCCATCTCCGGAAACATTGCTGCATATGCTAAAAACAATGTCATGTTCAGATAAAATGTGTCCATGTTCACGAAAGCTCCATACGCTTCCCCATATGCAAATGTAAGAATCGCATATGTTAAGAACGCTCCAACGATCGTTCCCAAAACTCCGATCAAATAATACATATTAAACCGGAATGTCCCCCATACCTGCTCTAATGAGCTTCCGATGGAGTAATAAAATAATAATACAAATATTACAAAGATCAAATTCGTCTCTGGTCCGATCAGCAAAAACGTTACAAGTCTCCAGACTTGTCCGTGAAGGATCAGATACGGATTCAATTCCAGTAAACTATACAATTGTGGTGATACATTCGCGATCACAAATCCGATCGCATATAATAAAACTATGATCTTTGGAAGATTGTTGACTGCATATTTTCCAAACTTCTCTTCCAGTTTATTAAGCCACATAAAAAACCTTTCTTAAAAACAAATGATTAAAACATATTCTTCTTTCCAAGGATATATCCTCCAAAAATCGTGAGGATCAGGGATACGACCACAAGGATCAAAAATCCATATGGTGAATGTGCCAGCGGTACTGGAACGTTCATTCCCCAAAAACTTGCGATCATCGTTGGGATCGACATTACGATCGTGATGATTGCCAAAACTTTCATTACGATGTTCAGGTTATTCGAGATAACTGATGCATATGCATCCATTGTTCCACTTAAGATATTACTGTAAATATCCGCCATCTCGATCGCCTGTTTATTCTCAATGATAACATCATCCAGTAATTCCTCGTCTTCCGGGTACTGTTTGATCTTATCAATCTTTAACATCTTCTCAAGCACCAGTTCGTTTGATCTCAGGGATGTAGAGAAGTAAACCAAACTCTTCTCTAATTCCAGAAGCTCGATCAGTTCCTGGTTCTTTGTTGAAATATGAAGCTGCTTCTCAACAGAATCACTCTTCTTATCAATGATTCGCAGATACTGCAGATACAAGGATGCATTCCGATAAAGGATCTGCAAGATAAATCTTGTCCTTTTAAATGTCCAGAAATTTCGAACCCTTCCATTCTTAAAGTCTGCTAACACTGCTGTATCTTCCAGACAGACCGTAATGATCACTTTCTCTGTCAGGATGATACCACATGGAATCGTCAGGAAGTATTCTTTTTCCTTTCTCTCTTCTGTTGTCGGAACGTCTACGATAAATAAAGTATAACCTTCTTCCACTTCGATATGAGAACGTTCTTCTTCATCCAGTGGTGCTCTTAAGTCATCTATATCAATCTTATAGTCTGTTGCGATCTTCGCAAGTTCTGCAGCTGTGGGATGAATTAACGATATCCAGGTTCCTTCCATAGGTTCACTGATTTCATGAATCTGGTGATCCATCGTGCGATAATACTTGATCATTGTCCGCTCCTTTCTATGGAAGTACCTTGTCCATAAGTTCCCCACAAACAGGACTCTATGAATCCTGTTTTATCATCTGAAATATCTAAAATTCCAAACTTTTACCTATTCCATTATAAATAACTCATTTTGCTTTGTCAATTAACAGTACTGTACCAACTGGAAGTGTTAACTCCCTAATTTTTTTGTTACTTTTTGCTAAATTTTCCACTGTTGTTTTGTGCATCTTGGCTATATCAAGGATTGTTTCTCCTTTTTTTACAACATATGGAATGAAAGCTCCTTCGATCACGTTCGTAAATCCAGGCACACATAATTCATCTCCAATCTGTAAATTATATACATTTACAAAAGGATTTTGTCTCATGATATCTTTTACCCTGACACCATGTGCTTTCGCGATCTTATATAAACTATCCTTTTCCTTTACAACATACACTGTCCCTTTACACGAATTTGTCTGCATCATTCTTGGCATTCCTTCGCTTTTTTTATAGAATATGCAGCAGCATTCCCTTGTTTCCATTATTTTCTCCGATTTTTTTAGATAATATTCCTATTTGCAATTATTTTGAAAATGATTATAATAGATATAATGTCCATGTATATTGGACAGATATGTTTTTTTAACATTATTTTAACGCTTGAAATTATAGTACTTTTATAGAAAGCAGGTATACGAGAAGATGAAACGATTAGGAATTGATATTGGCTCAACGACAGTCAAGGTCGCTGTCATCGACGAACAACATAATATACTTTTCTCTGATTATCAGAGACATTTTGCCAAGATTCAGGAAACTTTATCTTCCTTATTAAAAAAGGCAAAAGACCAGATTGGGGAAATGACATTTGCTCCAACCGTTACCGGTTCCGGAGGACTTTCCATTTCTTCTTACTTAGATATTCCATTCTGTCAGGAAGTTGTCTGTGTATCAAGTGCACTTCAGGATTATGCACCTCAGACAGATGTTGCCATTGAGCTTGGTGGTGAAGATGCTAAGATCATTTATTTCACAAATGGGATCGATCAACGTATGAATGGTGTCTGTGCCGGTGGTACCGGATCATTTATCGATCAGATGGCCTCTTTATTACAAACAGATGCTGGCGGATTAAATGAATATGCGAAAGATTATGATACGATCTATCCGATCGCAGCCCGCTGCGGTGTATTCGCCAAAACAGATATCCAGCCCCTGATCAACGAAGGTGCTACAAAACCAAACCTTGCTGCCTCTATTTTCCAGGCAGTCGTAAACCAGACGATCAGTGGTCTTGCATGTGGTAAACCGATCCGTGGAAATGTTGCTTTCCTCGGAGGACCTCTTCATTTCCTTACAGAAT
Source organism: uncultured bacterium (assembly GCA_905215045.1). The sequence goes on from CAJMOO010000056.1 coordinate 6,579, forward strand.
TAAAAGAAGCATTTATCCGTACATTAAACCTAAAAGATGATGAGATCATCGCTCCTACACACTCTCATTTATTTGCAGCTGTTGGTGCTGCTCTGAATGCTAAAGAGGAAGTTACAACTGATTTTGAACATCTTTTAAAACAGTTTGAGAAGAAGATCGAACTTCAGCAGGAAGTTGACCGTTTAGAGCCTTTATTTAAGAGTGAACAAGAATATAAAAATTTCGTAAAAGATCATAACCGTCATGTTGTGAAACGTGGAGATCTTGCTACATATAAAGGAAATTGTTACTTAGGGATCGATGCCGGTTCCACTACAACAAAAGTTGCTTTAGCTGGTGAGGATGGAGAACTTCTTTACAGCTACTACAATAACAATAACGGAAGTCCTCTTCACGCCGTTGTTGAAGCGCTTCATGAGATTGACGCACAGATGCCAAAGACAGCTAAGATCGTATCTTCCTGTTCCACAGGATACGGAGAACATCTTGTAAAAGCTGCCTTAAATCTTGACTTTGGAGAAGTTGAGACGATCGCACATTACTATGCAGCTGCATTCTTTGATCCTGATGTGGACTGTATCCTTGATATCGGTGGTCAGGATATGAAATGTATCCGTATCAAAAATGGAGTTGTTGATGATGTACAGTTAAACGAAGCATGTTCTTCTGGATGCGGTTCATTTATTGAAACTTTCGCGAAATCCTTAAATCATTCTGTACAGGAATTTGCCAAAGTTGCTTTAACAGCACAGAATCCGATCGATCTTGGTTCACGTTGTACGGTATTTATGAATTCTAAAGTAAAACAGGCACAGAAAGAAGGTGCAACTGTCGGAGATATTTCTGCTGGTCTTGCTTATTCTGTGATCAAGAATGCTTTATATAAAGTTATTAAGTTAACAGACCCATCTGACCTTGGAAAACATATCGTTGTACAGGGTGGTACATTTTATAATGATGCGGTTCTTCGAAGCTTTGAACGTATCTCCGGATGTCATGCTGTAAGACCTGATATCGCAGGTATCATGGGTGCCTTTGGTTCCGCACTGATTGCGAGAGAACGTTACGAAGATGGTATGGAAACTTCTATGCTTCCATTAGAAGAAATCTTTGCGATGAGTGTTGATACTTCCATGACACGATGCAAAGGCTGCACAAATCACTGCCTGTTAACGATCAATAAGTTCTCTAACGGACGCCGTTATATCACTGGTAACCGTTGTGAACGTGGTATTGGAAAAGAACCGAATGCTGAAAATATTCCAAACCTTTACGATTACAAACTTCATCGTACCTTTGACTACGAACCTTTATCTGATGAGAAAGCCACTCGTGGAGTCATTGGTATCCCTAGAGTTTTAAATATTTATGAGAACTATCCATTCTGGTATACATTCTTTACAGATCTTGGATTTAAAGTTATCATATCTCCAGAATCTTCACGTAAGATTTATGAGTTAGGTATCGAATCTATTCCAAGTGAATCAGAATGTTACCCTGCAAAATTAGCCCATGGTCATGTGATGTGGCTGATCAAACAGGGAATCAAGGATATCTTCTACCCTTGTATTCCTTATGAACGTGACGAGATGGAAGGTACAAACAACCATTACAACTGTCCGATCGTTACTTCTTATGCAGAGAATATTAAAAACAACATGGAAGAACTTGCAACAGAGAATATCAACTTTATGAATCCATTCCTGGCACTAGATAATGAAGAAGCCCTGAAATCCCGTTTATTTGAGGAATTAGAAGCTCAGTATCATTTAACTGCTGACGAAGTAAATCATGCGGTTGATAAGGCGTATGCAGAACTTGCACAGGTTCGTACAGACATTCAGAATAAAGGTGAGGAAGTACTTGCTTACCTTGCTGAAACTGGTAGAACTGGTATCGTTTTATGTGGTCGTCCATATCATATCGACCCTGAGATCAACCATGGTATTCCAGAGCTTATCAACTCTTATGGAATTGCTGTTTTAACTGAGGATTCTATTTCTCATTTATCAAAGGTTGAACGTCCATTAAACGTACAGGATCAGTGGATGTATCATTCCAGATTATATGCTGCTGCAAACTATGCAAAAGCAAATAAACAGTTAGAAGTCATTCAGTTAAACTCTTTCGGTTGTGGACTGGATGCGGTTACAACTGACACAGTAAAAGATATCTTAACAAAATCTGGACGTATCTACACAGTATTAAAGATCGATGAGGTTAATAACCTTGGAGCTGCCAGAATCCGTATCCGTTCACTGATCAGTGCTGTCCGTGTCCGTAAAAAACATAAGATCGAACCAAAACCTGTATCTCCTGCGATCAAACGTGTGGAATTTACAAAAGAGATGCGTAAGAACTATACACTGTTAGTTCCTCAGATGTCTCCGATCCATTTTGAATTCTTAGCGCCTGCTCTGCAGTCTTGTGGATACAACGTTGAAGTTCTAAATCAGGGTGGTATGGAAGATGTTAACACAGGTCTTAAATATGTAAATAATGATGCCTGCTATCCATCCCTGATCGTTATCGGGCAGTTAATGAATGCATTACTTTCTGGTAAATATGATCCTCATAAGATCGCACTTGTTATTTCCCAGACTGGTGGTGGATGCCGTGCGACAAACTATATCAGTTTTATCCGCCGTGCGCTTGAGAAAGCTGGTTACGGTTATGTTCCTGTTGTTGGTTTAAGTGCCCAGGGAATCGAGAAAAACAGTGGATTTAGCTTTACACCTGGTTTATTAAACAAAGCAGTTCAGGCGATCGTTTATGGTGATGTCTTTATGAGAACGGTTTATCATACACGTCCTTATGAAGTAAAACCTGGTTCTGTCAACAAATTACACAGACAATGGGCTGCTAAATGTAAACGTGATATTGCCAAAGGTAACTTCTATACATTCCAGAAGAATATCCGTGGAATCATTCGTGACTTCGACCGCATTCCATTAAAGAATATCAAGAAACCTCGTGTCGGAATCGTTGGAGAGATCCTTGTTAAATTCCTTCCAGACGCAAACAATCACTTAGTAGAGCTTCTGGAACGTGAAGGTGCGGAAGCTGTTGTACCTGATCTGTTAGACTTCTTCATGTACAGCTTCTACAACAGTAACTTCAAATACCGTTATCTTGGTAAATCCAAGAAATCTGCGATCGTCAGCAACTCCGCAATCTGGGTTGTAGAGCGTTACCGTCAGACTCTTCGTAAAGAGCTAGCCAAAAGTAACCGTTTTGAGCCGCCTGCATATATCAAAGACCTTGCAGAATATGCAAAACCATTCGTATCAATCGGTAACCAGACTGGTGAAGGTTGGTTCTTAACAGGTGAGATGGTTGAACTGATTCACAGCGGTGCTCCAAATATCGTATGTACACAGCCATTTGCATGCTTACCGAACCATGTCGTTGGTAAGGGTGTTATTAAAGAAATCCGTCAGGCATTCCCTGATGCGAACATCGTGGCGATCGACTATGATCCGGGAGCTAGTGAGGTTAACCAAATCAACCGTATTAAGCTGATGCTTTCTGCGGCTGAGAAGAATATGAATAAATAGTTATTTTTCTATTGTTTAGAATCAAATGCTAATAAAAAGAAGCCATGTTCCGGCATAGATAAATCTTGTCTATGCTTGTAACATGGCTTCTTGTTTGTTTCTTTCTATTTCAATTAGATCATTCTGCTAAAATTTCTTCCAGAATGGCTGTTGCATCTTCAATGCAGCCTGGACAGGATCTTAAGACTTTTCCCGTTTCAATCCCTTTTAGGTCCTTACATTTTGTTGCTTGATTCTTCTCCTGAAAGCGTTTTACAAGCTCTCCTGATAGTTTATAGGTTGCTGCCTTGGAAACTGGTTTCTCGATGTCTCCACAGCTTTTTATGGCACCGATGACTGCAACGGCTCCGGTGATTGCTCCACATGTTCCTTCCATGCAGCCCATTCCTAATCCGTGACCTTCCATCATCTTGAAAATGATGGATTCGTCGATTCCCATTTCTTCAGCAAATGCACAGGCAACTGCCTGGGCACAGTTGTAGCCTTTCTGGTGGTTTTGTGCTGCTTTGTCTGTTTTGATACTCATTTGTAATGTCCTCCGATTTTTATTCATTATTAATTAGATTGTAGATTTCTTCTGCTGTTTTGTCTGGATGTTGTTTTACTTGATCGTAGATTGGTCTTATTTCTTCCATTGGTTCTTCTAATTCATCGACTATCTGCTCAAGATTCTTATTTTTTTTCACTTTCTTCTGAATCATCGAAATCTGAGTTAAAATTTTTCCTTGATAAATTCCCTCTCTTCTTCCACGGTTTTCCGCACTCTGCAGCTGACTCACTCTGTCACTCGCTGCCATCTCTTCTCTCAAATATAGATATCTGTCCCGTTCGTCCTGGCTCATCTTTACCATTTCTTCTTGTATCCTTTCCATATATCTATTACCTGCTGATTCCTGCGCAACCTCTTCCCATGTCGTTGCGGCGATCAGTCTTGCCCAACGGTATAGAGGATGCTTTCTTGCTTTGCCTTTGGCTGTCTTGGTTTTCTATAATTCTACTTCTTTCCTTAATTATTCATACTATTTTGAATACATCACATCATTTTTCGAAAGTAAATAAACACAGTATTGATTCATACTAATTCCTTCTCTCTGTGAATGTTCTGCTAATGATCTGTGTAGACTTCGTGGTATTCTTAATTTGAATTGTCCAGAATAATTTTCCAAGCTATCTGGTTCATAAATTTCTATTCCCTCTTCCAATGCTGCTCTGATCCACTCTCTTTTTGCATCTTTTGCATTCTGCATTGCACTCTCTATTGTTTCTCCACATGTAATACAACCTGGTAAATCAGGATAAGATATTACAAACCCACCTTCATCTTGATCTTCTATGATTTCCATCTTATATGACATACTCATATACTCATTCAGCGTTTTCATTTTCTCTTTCCTCGCTTTCTACAACCTTTCTTACCATTTCTACATATACTTTTTTAATTGGTTCATGCTTTGGTATTGTAATTGGACTTTTCCCTTGTTTTCTAAATGTATAATGACTACTTCCACTTCTTGGGGCATCCATCCTATACCCATAAGTTTCTAATACCTTTTGTAATTGTGTAAATCGAAGATCCTTCGACAAATTGCAAATACGTGCGATTAGTTTATCCCATTTTGACATTTGTATCTTCCTTTCTTTTATTATATTTGGTGTCGTATTTGGTGTCAATATTTTATTTATGTAAATATTTGCATTTTATGTAATTAAAACACATTCACTTATTCCTGTCAATATTTTACAATAACATTGTATTAAAAAAGAAGACTCCTCACAAAAAAGAGTCTTCTTTCCTTATCATCAAATGATGTAATTCTATCTTCTGACACTGATCCCTCTCTGATCCAGATATTCCTTCAGATCAGATATCTTCAATTCATTAAAATGGAACAGTGAAGCCGCCAATGCTGCATCTGCTTTTCCTTCTGTCA
>CAJMOO010000057.1 GCA_905215045.1 uncultured bacterium
TCTTCGAACTCCTGATGCAACACCAGTTTCAGATAAAATCTTGAATGCTGTGATCACACCTGTATTCTTTACATGAGTACCACCACATAATTCTACAGAGAAATCTCCCATGGATACTACTCGTACTTCATCTCCGTATTTTTCTCCGAACAGTGCCATAGCTCCTGTTTTCTTAGCTTCTTCCATAGACATAACTTTTGTTACAACTGGAAGATCTTCAGCGATCTTTTCATTGACGATCTTTTCAACTCTTGCGATCTCATCATCTGATAATGGTGAGAAATGTGTAAAGTCGAATCTTAAATGTTCGGCATTATTTAAAGATCCTGCCTGTTCTACGTGAGTTCCAAGAACTTCTCTTAATGCTTTCTGTAATAAATGAGTTGCACTATGGTTCTTAGCACCTAATGCTCTGTTCTTCTCGTTCACAGTGAAGACTGCTTTGTCTCCTACGTTAAACGTTCCTTCCACTACATGTCCAACATGTCCGAATTTACCACCGGATAATTTGATCACATCTTCTACTTCAAAAGATGCATCTCCGCTGACGATCACACCTTTATCTGCTTCCTGACCACCGCTTGTAGCATAGAATGCTGTCTGGTCAGCAACGATCGTTCCTTTATCTCCTTTGTTCAGAGTGGAAACAACTTCTGTCTCTGTTGTCATGGCTGTGATCTCACCTTCACAAGTAAGCTCATCATATCCAACAAATTTTGTTGTCATGGCTGGATCTAACTGTTCGTAAACCGTTGCGTCTGCACCCATGTAGTTTGTTGTCTTTCTTGCGGCTCTGGCAGTTTCTCTCTGAACCTGCATTTCTTTTTCAAATCCTTCTTTATCTACAGAAAATCCCTTTTCTTCTAAGATCTCGATTGTCAGATCTAATGGGAATCCGTATGTGTCATATAATTTGAACGCATCGCTACCTGCAAGTTCTTTGCTGCCTTTCTCGTTCATATCTTTTTCCATATCTGCTAAGATGGACAGTCCCTGATCAATTGTCTTGTTGAACTGTTTTTCTTCCTGAGATAAGTGATTGAAGATAAATTCTGCTTTTTCTTCTAATTCTGGATATCCGTCTTTGGATTCACGGATCACGATCTTACTGATATCTGTTAAGAACAGATGATCGATTCCTAGTAATCTTCCATGTCTTGCTGCACGACGGATCAGACGACGAAGTACATATCCACGTCCTTCGTTGGATGGTGTGATACCATCAGATAACATAAATGTAGCAGAACGGATATGGTCTGTGATCACACGGATAGATACATCTGTCTCGTGATCGACACCATAAGTAACACCAGCAATCTTACAGACTTCATCACGGATTGCTTTGATAGAGTCTACATCAAAGATAGAATCTACTTCCTGTACTACAACAGCAAGACGTTCCAGTCCCATACCTGTATCAATGTTCTTGTTCTCTAATTCTGTATAATTGTTGTGTCCGTCATTCTCAAACTGTGTAAATACGTTGTTCCATACTTCCATATAACGATCGCAGTCACATCCTACTGTACAGTCTGGGCTTCCACATCCGTATTTCTCTCCACGATCATAGTAGATCTCTGAACATGGTCCGCAAGGTCCTGCACCATGCTCCCAGAAGTTATCTTCTTTTCCAAAACGGAAGATTCTCTCTGGTGCGATTCCGATCTCTTTCTCCCAGATCTCGAATGCTTCATCATCATCTTCATATACAGATGGATATAATCTATCTGGATCTAATCCGATCACTTCTGTTAAAAATTCCCAAGACCATGCGATTGCTTCGTGTTTAAAATAATCTCCAAAAGAGAAGTTACCTAACATCTCAAAGAATGTACCATGTCTTGCTGTCTTACCAACATTTTCAATATCTCCTGTACGGATACACTTCTGACATGTTGTTACTCTTGTTCTTGGTGGTACTTCCTGTCCTGTGAAGTAAGGTTTCAGTGGTGCCATACCAGCGTTGATCAGTAATAAACTGTTATCATTCTTTGGCACAAGTGAAAAACTCTTTAATGCTAAATGTCCTTTACTTTCGAAAAACTCAAGATACATCTTCCTGAGTTCGTTGACTCCATATGCTCTCAACGTTTCATCCTCCTAGTGTCATTTCATTATATTATTAAGAAGACCTTGTCTTTACGGCTTTTTAGCTGCATGAGAATATAAACTCATGCAGCTAAATGATCTTCTCCTAATCATGTATGATCTTATGCTTCTTTCTTCTTTGCCTTTGCACGACCAGTTCCGAAATAAATTCCTGCCGCGGAGCATGCAAAGAGAATCGCAAACTTCAATACATAAGAGACTAATTCTGATAAAAATGCTGTCATAATCTTGCCTCCTTATCTTATAAAGTCGATTATACCAAATCGAACTTAGAAACACAAATATTTTCTCACAAAGATTACATCTTAATCCTCTTTTTCTAATAAATCTGTGTAGAAACAAGAATAATTTCCTGTATGGCAGGCAGCTCCGATCTGCTTTACTTTGGCAAGTAAAGTATCTCTGTCACAGTCGATATATAAATCTTTAACATATTGATAATGTCCGGATGTCTCTCCTTTGATCCATAATTCATTACGGCTTCGACTGTAATATGTCATGATTCCTGTCTCGATCGTCTTATCATAAGCTTCCTTGGTCATATATGCGACCATCAAAACTTCATTTGTCTTATAATCCTGTACAACAACGGTTAACATTCCATCGCTGTTTAATTTGAATTCATCAAAACTCATCTTACTGTTTAATGGTTTTGCTTCGTTGCTCATCTTATAGGGCTCCTTTCGTAGAAAGCACATCTGTGATCCTTGAGTCTAAACTTGTTGCTTCATCTAAAGCTTTAGCAAATGCTTTAAATGCTGCTTCGATCATATGATGATTATTTTCCCCATGTAATTTCTTTAAATGCAGATTCATCATACTGCCATAAGATACCGCATAGAAGAATTCTTTTACCATCTCTGTGTCAAATTCGCCAACACGGTCAACGGTAAAGTCACAATCCATCACAAAATATGGTCTTCCAGATAAATCGATCGCACATAGCATTAATGTCTCATCCATTGGAAGCATGAAAGATCCATAACGTTTGATCCCTTTTTTATCTCCAACCGCCTGTTTGATCGCTTCGCCGAGTACGATTCCAACATCTTCAATTGTATGGTGACAGTCGACATATAGATCTCCTTCGACTTCCACATCAAGATCAAAAAATCCATGGCGTGCAAATGCATTTAACATATGGTCAAAAAAACCGATTCCTGTATGGATGTTTCCATTTCCATTTCCATCAAGGTCAATGGAAAGTTTGATCTTTGTCTCGCTTGTATTTCTTTCAATTGATGCACTTCTACTCATATCTTTATCCTTCCTGGTTATCTTCAAATCTTACTTTCATGGAATTTGCATGTGCTGTCAGCTGTTCCTGATTTGCAAAGAATTCGATGTCTTTGTGTACTGACTCCAGAGCTTCTCTTGAATAGTAGATGACACTTGATTTCTTGATGAAATCATCAACACTTAATGGAGAGAAGAACTTGGCTGTTCCGTTTGTTGGAAGGACATGGTTTGGTCCTGCAAAATAATCTCCTAGAGGTTCACAACTGTATGCTCCAATAAAGATTGCTCCTGCATTCTTGATTCTTGTCATAACATCAAATGGATTGGCTGTCATGATCTCCATATGTTCAGATGCAATGGCATTTGCTGTATCGATCGCTTCTTTCATATCACTTGCAACAAGAATATATCCGAAAGAATCTAGAGATTTCTCCATGATTTCTTTTCTTGATAACTGATTTAAGAATCCATCGATCTCATCAGATACTTTATGTGCTAATTCTTCACTTGTTGTAACAAGGATCGCACTTGCCATCTCATCATGTTCTGCCTGTGAAAGTAAGTCTGCTGCCACATATCTTGGGTTTGCTGTCTCATCTGCTAAAACTAAGATCTCACTTGGTCCTGCGATGGAATCGATACTTACATTTCCATAAACTGCTTTTTTCGCTAATGCAACAAAAATGTTACCTGGTCCTACGATCTTATCTACTTTTGGAATAGACTCTGTTCCAAATGCCATCGCTGCGATTGCCTGTGCTCCACCAACTTTATATACTTTTGTTGCTCCAGCTTCTTTTGCTGCCACTAATGTATTTGCTGTAACTTTTCCATCTTTTCCAGGAGGTGTTGTCATGATGATATTTTTCACTCCTGCAACATGTGCTGGAACAATGTTCATTAATACAGAAGATGGATAAACGGCTTTTCCACCTGGCACATAAACACCACAAGTCTCCATTGGTGTAACTTTCTGTCCAAGCATCACTCCGTCTTCTCTTGTCTCAAACCAGCTCTTCTGAATCTGTTTTTCATGAAAATCACGAATGTTCTTGATTGCTTTACGAATAACTTTGATCAATTCATCATCCACTTCTTCATAAGCTTCTTTGATCTCTTCTTCTGTAACTAAAATATTGTCTGCATTGATCTCAGCTTTGTCAAACTGTGCTGTATAATCAAAGACTGCTTTATCTCCATTATCTCTGACATTTTTGATAATCGCATCAACTTTATCCTGAAAATCCCCATAGTTTGTAGGACTTCTCTTTAATAAATCTGATAAGATATTTGCAATTGAATCTTTGTTTACTTTTACTATTCTCATGATTCTTTCCTCCGACCTATTCTTTTTCGTCTAAGATCTTCTTTAATGCAACGATGATCTTACTGATACGTTCCTGTTCCATCTTCTGGCTTACCTGATTTACTACCATTCTTGCAGATAGTGGGCAAACCTCTTCTAAGACCTCTAGTCCGTTTTCTTTTAATGTTGTTCCTGTCTCTACGATGTCGACGATCACCTCAGATAATCCAACGATCGGTGCAAGTTCGACAGATCCGTTTAATTTAACGATCTCTACTGTCTGTAATTTCTGGTTGTTGAAATATTCTTTTGCAATATGTGGATATTTGGATGCCACACGGATGATCTCATTGCTGTTTAAATATTTCTTCGCTTCTTTTGGTCCGCAGACACACATCTTGCATGCACCGAATTTAAGGTCTAAGACTTCGTATAAGTTTCTTCCTTCTTCAAGGATCGTATCTTTTCCGACAACACCGATATCGGCTGCTCCATATTCAACGTAAGTTGGCACGTCACTTGCTTTGGATAAGAAAAATTTTAATTTTAATTCTTCATTGACGAAGATTAATTTTCTTGTTTTTTCGTCTTTCATTTCCTCGCATGTGATCCCGATCTCTTCTAATAAAGCCATCGCTTTCTTTGCAAGGCGCCCTTTTGCCAGGGCAAATGTAATATATCTCATGGTCTTTTGCTTCCCTTCTTTGTACTGGATTTGTTATTAGATGAAATAAAGAATTCCGCCTAAACGATGTTCTTTGGCAAACTTTTCATAGTCTGCTTTGCTGCACAGATCGTTCTTTCTCTCTAAGATGACTTTCTTTCCTTCTTTCCTTAATTCTTCTGCACGAAGGATCGCATCTTTCATCGTTGCTTCTTTATAAATGATCATTGTATCCATATGATCTGCTTCCATATGGATTCCCTGACGGCTTAATGCCATCATCAACTCGTCTAATACGATCGCAAATCCGACAGATGGGGCTTTCTTTCCAAACTGTTCGATCAGATTATCATAACGTCCACCTTTTAGGACCGCATCTCCAGTTCCATAGGTGTAACCTTTGAAAATGATTCCTGTGTAATAGTTATGTTTATTTAACATTCCAAGATCAAAGCTTACATACTGTTCTTTTCCGTATAATTTTAAGATATCGTATACGTTGCGAAGTCTCTCAATCGCTTTCTTGGACTGCTCGTTTTCTACCATCGCTTCTGCCTGATCTAAGATTGTTACATCTCCGTTTAACTCATTAAAATGTAAGAAGACATCTTTGATCTTATCGGATAAATCCAATGTTTCCACATATTCCATTAATCCAAAATAGTTCTTATTCAAGATCAGTTCACGAAGCTGTGTTTTTACTTCTTCGTCTTTGATCGTCTGTGTCAGTCCATTGAAGAATTCAACTTCTCCGATGGAAAGTCTGAAATCAGTAAGACCTGCAGCCAGGAAACAATCGATTGCCATTGCAATGGATTCTGTGTCTGCCTGTACGGATGCATCGTTGACTAATTCTGCGCCTAACTGACATGTCTCTTTTAATTTCAGCTGATAACTTGAGTTATTTAAAAATACGTTTCCTGCATAGGATAAACGGATTCCCATATTCTCTTCATTAAAATACTTTGCAATGCATCGTGCGATGGATGGTGTGACATCTGGACGAAGAACTAAAGTATTGCCTTCTCTGTCGAAGAATTTAAACATCTCTCTTGCAGATACGGTTCCTTTCTCACTGTTAAATACATCAAAGAATTCAAATCCTGGAGTTCTGATTCCTTCATATCCATAAGATGCAAAGACTTTGTTTAATTTTGCCTTTAACTTACTTCTCTGTCCATATTCTGTTCCATATACATCTCTGACACCTTCTGGTGTGTGGACTCTCTTTTTATTCATATTTTTGTCGCTCCTTGGTACTTTATCGAATTAAAGTGCTACTTAGGTAGCACATCAAATTATTTGTATTTTACCAATCCTTACCTTATTTGTCAACCTCGTTCACTCTAATTCATCTTATTATATCTCACGTGAAAATCTTACAACTGAGAGATTACTTCCTCAATGACCTGATCCATGATCTCTACTGAATCATATACAAGATCCACACTACAGTATTCACAGATATCCTCTAAAGCTCCAAAAATCCAAGGATTTCTTGCTTTGATCGTCTTCATTCTTCCATTTTGCTGTACAAAACTAATGAAAAATCCTAAAGTTCTGCTGATCTCATCGTCACCTTCTTCTAAGATATCCATTGTGATCACGCCACCGTCAGTATTATCATATGCCATAAATAACAGTGGATTCTTTGGACGTTCTCCTTCTTCTTCCCCTTCGACCATCACTGGAAGATAAGTAAAATCTAAGATTACTTCAAGATCGATCTGTTTTTGATTCTTTAATTCATCTTTTAAATCCTGATCTTCTAACATCACTGCCGGGAATTCTTTTTCTGCTTCTGGAATCTCTTTTACAAACATCTCCCATGTATCGTTTTCTTTATTATAGCGACGGACGATTCCTTCTGCCTGCTCAATATCTGGATTTAATTCTCTCTGTCTGACTGCTTCCACTGCCATGTAGAGATTCTCATAAGTTTCTGTAAGGAGTTCAACTTCCTCTTCATCTAACTGATATGGTTTATATCCTTTCTTATAAGAAACAAAATAAATCCAGTCACTAATCGTCTTAAAACGAATATCTAATTCATCAATGACATTTCTTTGTTCTTCTGGCACATTCATCATGCTTCCCCAGAAACATGTAAGGCTTGAGTGTTCATCCATCAGATACTGTGCCGGAAGATCTCCTTCTTCACTTCCAAGAATCATATAGAAATCTCCAAGACCTTCAACTCCGTCAAAGACTGCGATTCCTCTTTCTCCGCTGAATTTTCCCATCACGCTGCAAAACACAGGTTCTTCTCTGTCTTTGAGCTGGATGGTTACAAGCTGTGTATCCCCAAGGTAATTCCAAGGCTCTAATTTGTCTAATTTTAATGTAATGTCGTATAACTGCTTCCATGCATTCTTTGACGCTTCTTTTCTCACTGAACTTTCCTCCATATATTTCATGTGATTTTATATACCTAAGATTTATTATAATAAGAAATGATTTTAATTACAACAAAATCCCGACTATCCTCCTATGATTTATCGATTTCATCTTTTTTTCTTTATACTTTTTCCAATTTCTGATATAATTGTTTGACGGATTTATCTTGTTATTTTAAATTAGATAACCGATTTTATTACCAGGAGGTACTTACTATGGCATTCGACGGATTTGTCATTTCAAATATTGTATCAGAATTAAATAAACAGATCATTGGCGGAAGAATCTATAAAATCTATCAGCCGGAAGCTGACGAGATCACGCTTGTGATCAAAAAAGAGAGACTAACAACCAGACTTCATCTCTCAGCCAGTGCTTCTCTTCCTCTTGTCTATTTATCCAAGGAAGGAAAAGCAAACCCTATGCAGGCTCCAAACTTTTGTATGCTGCTTCGTAAACATATCAGCAGCGGAAGGATCATTGCGATCACACAGCCTGATTTTGAACGTATTATTGAGATTAAGATTGAACACTTAGACGAGCTTGGAGATGTCTGCCAGAAGCGTCTGATCATTGAGATCATGGGAAAACACAGCAATATCATTTTTGTAAACAGCGATGATGTGATCTTAGACAGTATCAAACATATCTCTGCAAATATCAGTTCTGTCAGAGAGGTACTGCCTGGGCGTACTTATACTTTCCCGCCATCTAAGGGAAAACACCCGTTAGCAAGCTTGACTGCCGATGATTTTTATCAGCATATCATCCAAAAACCATTGAATCTTTGCAAAGCACTTTACACTTCCATCACTGGAATGAGTCCTTTGATCGCAAATGAACTATGTTATCGTGCCGGACTTGACGGAAATGCTTCCACGGATTCTTTGACCGATGACAGTGCTGCTGGATTATATGGTCAGCTTGTGAAATTAAATGCGCTTGTTGAAGACGAGGCATATCAGCCAAATATCATTTATTCTGGGGAAGAGCCGAAGGAATTTTCTTGTATTCCTTTAACTTCTTATCCTGATTGTACAGAGAAAACGTATGACTCTATTTTTGACGTGTTGGTCGGGTATTATTCTGAAAAAGAAAAATATACGAGAATGAAACAGAAATCTTCGGATCTTCGCAAGATCGTGCAGACAGCACTTGAGAGAACAAGTAAGAAATATGATCTGCAGCTTCGTCAGTTAAAAGATACGGAAAAACGTGAGAAATTTAAGGTTTATGGAGAACTTACACAAACTTATGGTTACGGACTGGAACCAAACGCCAAATCTCTGACTTGTATGAATTATTATACGAATGAGGAGATTACGATTCCTCTCGACCCAACAAAGACACCTTTGGAGAATTCCAAGAAGTTTTTTGCAAAATATAATAAGTTAAAACGTACTTATGAAGCTCTTTCTGAACTTGTCGTGGAAACAAAAGCGGATCTTGATCATCTAGATTCGATCTCTACTGCTCTTTCTTTATCCGAGGACGAGAAAGACTTACAGTTGATCAAAGACGAGCTTTCTGATTATGGCTATATTAAGAGCCATGGAAAGAAAAAAGGCAAGAAACAGGCAAAATCAAAACCTCTTCATTTTATTTCTTCTGATGGCTTCCATATGTATGTTGGAAAAAATAACTATCAGAATGATGAGTTAAGCTTTAAATTTGCAAATGGTGGTGACTGGTGGTTCCATGCGAAAAATATGGCTGGTTCCCATGTCATTGTAAGAAAAGAACAGGCAGAAACTCTTCCTGATGCTACGTTTGAGGAAGCTGGTCGCCTTGCTGCTTATTATTCTAAGGGGCGTCAGGCACCGAAAGTTGAAGTGGATTATGTGCAGAGAAAGGAACTTCGTAAACCACCGAAAGCAAAACCTGGATTTGTCATTTATCATACGAATTATTCTATGATGTGTGTTCCGAATATTGATGGAATTGAAGTTGTTGAATAAAAAAATTTATAATTGAATATAATTCAAAACAAAGATAATTTATGATTGACTTTCTTGGTTATATCAGTTATATTATCTTTAGTGATCAGATTGCAGAAACTTGAGAAGCCTGCGATCGGGGGAGGGTGCCGAGGCCCCTCTCCTTTTTTTATTTGAAACATTTTGCAGCGAGGTACATATGAACAAACCATTTATTACATATACCGCACAGATTGAAAAACTGAAAACTGAAAAAAATCTAATTATTACAGATACTGATTTTGCGGTAGAATCTCTGCAGAATATCAGCTACTATGCATTAATTGGAGGATATAAACATCCCTTTATTGATATCCATACCCGCAAATATATTAATGATGCATGTTTTGAAGATATCGTTGCTCTTTATGAATTTGACGAAGAGTTACGTGGAATTTTCTTTAAGTATTTATGTCGTGTAGAAAGAAAAATGCGTTCGTCCATTTCTTATCATTTTTGTAAAAAGCATGGTGAACGACAGGAAGAATATCTGAATTCTAACAATTACAGCAATATTTCAAAAAATAAAAATGGGATTACCAAATTAATCAAAATGCTTGACATGATGGCTAATAAAAACAGGGATCATGAATATCTTGTTTATCAACGCAACAAATATCATAATATTCCATTGTGGGTAATTATGAATACTCTTACTTTTGGTCAGATATCCAAAATGTTTGAATTCTTACCGCAAAATATGCAGGGAACAATTTGTCAGGACTTTGGAAATGTTAAGAAAAATGAAATGATAAAGTATTTAAAGGTATTAACGCTGTATCGAAATGTATGTGCTCATAATGAAAGACTATTTTCTTATCATACATATATTGATATTCCTGATACTCTATTACATAAAAAATTAGGCATTTCTAAAAATGGTTCAAAATATATATACGGAAAAAATGATTTATTCAGTGTAGTAATTGCTTTTCGATATCTACTTCCAAAGGCAGATTTTCTGCTATTTAAAAAGCAACTATTACATATTTTCGGTCACTATGAAAAGCAAAATTCAAATTTGAAATTGAATGATCTTTTTAAATATATGGGATTTCCGAATAACTGGAAAGGGATAACAAAATTTCGCAAAATATAAGCGGAAATATTATCAAAAATATTTCCACTTATATTTGAATCTCTATTTAATTATCTGCAATTTCCTCACACTCTTCAATTCATATACCCAATATCATTAAATTTATTTTAATCAAACAACGTTGGAAGATTTTTATTTTCATAGGATTCAAAACACATCAGAATCTGTTCTTTGGTTGTTTTTTCTACCGCTAACTGCTCTGGCAGGGATTCTTTATCAAAGAAGGCTATCTCTGTTGTCTCAATATTTTCTTTAAATTCTCCGCTTTCGAATTCACAGAGAACAAAGATCTTTAGAACTCCATAAGCATAGTTTGTTACATTATGTTTCCGCCAATCTTGTACTGCGATCAGTTTTTCAGCGTGGACTACAAAACCAGTCTCTTCTAGTACTTCTTTCTCTGTATTAGATGCTGCTGACTGATCTACGTCACACCAGCCGCCTGGCAATGACCATGTTCCATTATTTTCATGGACAAGAAGGATTTTTCCATCAACGAAAACAGCAGCTCTTGTATCAACCTTTGGGGTCTGATAACCTGTTTCATTGCAAAAGAGATCGTAGACTTTATTTATTTTGATATCCGTCTTTTTCGCTATCATTTCTGCGGAAATCTTTCTTAATTCTTCGTATCGTTCCCTGTCATATGGATCTTTGCCATATTGAAGTCCGGCCTGGGCAATGCTTTGAATCTTAATTGCATATTCTATCCACTGATCGTTCATATTTTGAATACTCATATGTATATTTCCCTTTCTTTATTTTTCTAAGCATCCGTATTTTCTTAATTTTATTGTATCGGATTTTTACGACAGAATACAGTATTATTTGTATCTTATTTTTGTATACGAAAAGCTGACCGAAATATTTCCGGTCAGCTTTTCATATATAAGTTATATGATTAAGAGAAAAGGTTGTTTACTTTAACTTTTGGTTGATTATAATTGAGATTGTTTTGACTACATTGCCTCGTAAATTGCTACGACATCATCTAAGATCTTTTCATCTGTGATTCCAGATACTTCTTTTAATGCTGCTTTTACTCCGTTTG
>CAJMOO010000058.1 GCA_905215045.1 uncultured bacterium
GCGGTCTCGACCTTGGCAAGGTCGCGCGTTACCAACTACGCCACTATCGCATATAATGACTGTTCCTTTTTCAGAACAGTCATTATTTTACCTTATTCACAGTTTGTTGTCAATCATTTTTTACTAAAATTCCGCAACAACTGTTTTTCCTGCAACTGTTTTTTCTCCAGTTTTATAAGCTACTTTTGGCAGATTAGAATCTTCTAAGACAACAACCATAATATCTGGGCTATATCCTTCTTTCTTGATCAGATTGATATCAAACTCTACCAACTTATCTCCTGCCTTTACTTCTTGTCCACTCTTGACAAAAGACTTAAATCCTTTTCCATCTAATTTGACTGTATCGATTCCGATATGAATTAAAAGATTTAATCCTTCTTTTGTCTCGATTCCAATCGCATGTAAAGATGGTTCCATTAATGCTGTGATCTTTCCATCTGCTGGTGCAACAACGACACCTTTTTCTGGTTCGATCACAACGCCATCTCCCATAGCACAAGTTGCAAATGCCTCATCTTTTGCCTGTGTCATTGCAAGAACTTTTCCTGTTGCTACCGCAACTAATTTACCATGTCTGATTTCTTTTTTCTCTTCTTCTTTGGAGGAAACTATGGGTGTCACCTCTTCTTCTTTGGAAGGATCTGTTCCATGCTGTGCATAATATTCCACATATTCTTCAAAATTACTCTTGATCACAGATACCTGTGGTCCATAAATAATCTGAATTCCTGTTCCTTTTTTGATGATTCCTTTGGAACCAGATTGTTTTAAGTACTGGTCTGTCACCTTAGTTTCATCTGTTACTGTGATACGAAGTCTTGTAGCACAGCAGTCAATATCTTCAATATTTTTAATTCCACCAAGTCCTTTTAAGATCATAAAGGAAATTGGATCCTCTGGTGCGTCTGTATCTTCATTTGCTGCACCTTTTTTTGCCTGATAATCAGCTTTTGTATATAATTTTACCTCTTCTTCGTCATCATCTCTACCTGGTGTTGGAAGATCAAATTTCTCAATGACAAATTTGAACACAAAGTAATATAATACTGCATAAACTGCAAATACTGGAAGGATCATCATCCAGTTACTCTTTGTCTGTCCCTGTAATACACCGTATAACATAAAGTCGATCAATCCACAAGAGAATGTTGTTCCGATACAGATCTTTAAGATATGCATTAATGCAAATGACAAACCTGCTAATCCACAATGTAAGATAAATAATCCTGGTGCAATAAATAAGAATGTAAATTCAATCGGTTCTGTAATTCCTGTAAGGAATGATGTTAATGCTGCTGAGAATAGTAATCCTCCAACAATTTTTCTTTTTTCTGGTTTTGCACAACGATACATTGCATAAGCTGCTCCAGGAAGTCCAGCCATCATGAAAGAATATTTTCCTGTCATGAATCTACATGCTTCTACTGCAAAATGTTTTGTATTTGGGTCTGCCAGCTGTGCAAAGAAGATATTCTGTGCACCTTCTACCATCTTTCCAGCAACTTCCATTGTTCCTCCAAGAGATGTCTGCCAGAATGGTAAATAAAATACATGATGTAATCCGAATGGAATTAATGCTCTCTCTAAGAATCCAAAGATTGCTGTTCCAAAATATCCAGAATGCATAACCAGATTACCAAGTGCAAAGATTCCACTCTGAATCGTTGGCCATACAAAGAAGCAGATAATACCTACACCGATATGTGCGATTACACTAATAATTGGCACAAAACGCACTCCTGAGAAAAATGCTAATGCTGCTGGTAATTGCTGTTTATAAAAGCGATTATGTAATGCTGCTGTTACAAGTCCTACGATAACTCCAGCAAATACTCCCATCTGAAGAGAATCAATACCACAGACACTCGTGATCTGTCCGTTTAAGACACTCTTTGCATATGTTCCGTCCGCTAAAATCTTTCCTGATAATTTTAACATCGCATTAATTGTTGAATTCATTACAAAGAATGAAATACCTGCAGAAAGTACTGCGACTGCTTTTTCATTTTTTGCCATTCCTAATGCTACTGCTAATGCAAAGATCAATGGTAAATTTCCAAAGATTGTATTACCGACCTGTGACATGATCGTTAAAAGCGCATTCAGGATAGTTCCCTCTCCCATGATTCCTTGTAAATGATACGCTGCGATCGTATCAGCATTAGTAAATGAAGATCCCAGTCCTAGTAAGATACCTGCAATTGGTAACACAGATACTGGAAGAAAAAATGATTTTCCGATCTGTTGTACTACCGCAAATGCTGAACTTTTCTTTTTCTTTGCCATTTTAATCCTCCTTTGTGACAAATTGATACATGGTTACTGTCTGATACACTTCTCCTGCATCAAATACTGGTGCATCAAACTCTTTTGTGTTAATACTGTTTGGGAAATAATGTGGTTCCATGCAAAATCCACATCCTTTTCCATAGATCACTCCCCCTTTCCCTTTTGTTGATTTCATTGTATTTCCAGTGTAAAACTGTAATCCTGGAAGATCTGAATAAACTTCCATTTTAATACCCTGTTCTTCGTCCAATGCTTCCGCCATTTTTCGGAAACCACAATCTTTATTCCGAATTACAAAATTATGATCATATCCTTTGCCTTTTTCTAGTTGTTCATCTTCGGCATATAGATCATTCTTGATCTTTTTCCATTCACGGAAATCCATCGGTGTATGTTCTACTTTTCTGATTTCTCCTGTTGGGATCGTATCTTCATTGATCGGTGTAAATTCATCTGCATAAATCCTTACTTTTGTATTTTCGATCGTTCCGCTTTCATGTCCACCCAAGTTAAAGTAATTATGATTTGTCAGATTGATCAGTGTTTTCTTATCGCTAACTGCATGATAGGAAACGATCAATCCATTTGTTTCCGTTACCGTATAAATGATATTTGTTACCAATGTTCCCGGAAATCCTTGTTCCCCATCTGGACTTACATAAGTAAACTTCACTGCATGATCATCAATGATCTCACTATCCCATAAGACTTTGTGAAATCCATGTTCTTTGTCACTGTGAATGTTATGTTTTCCACGATTTTTTGCTACATGATACTCTTTCCCATCAATTTCGAATCTGGCATTTGAGATACGGTTTACATTCCGTCCGACAGTTGCTCCAAACATAATTCCATTCTCAAAATATTCTTCCAAGGTGTCATATCCAAGGGCTACATCTTTGATGTTTCCCTCCTTGTTTTTTACAAGGAGAGAAACAATATTTACACCAAAATCAGTAACTTTGACTGCAAATCCATTTTGATTTTCAATCGTGTATAGAAATGCTTCTCTTTTATCTTCTAAAAAGCCAAAACTTTCTTTTGTTACACCCATATCAGCCTCCTGCTTAGTGTCCATGTTCCATTAAGTCCATAACAACAGGATCTGTAGAATGAACTCCTTTTGCTTTAAGTTCTTCAATCTTTTCTTTAAACTGTGGCAGATATTTTGCATGTGCAACTAACAGTTCATCTAAAACTTTTGTTGTATTTTCATTATTTTCTACTAATGGATTTAATACGAATGCTTCTAATGCTTTTCCGTAATCTCCTGTCAATGCCGCTTCAATTGTACATTCTTCCATTGCTTTCATCATCTGAAGCCATCCTTTTTCTGCTGATGGAAGCTTTCCAAATGCCATTGGCTGTGCTCCTGTCGCTGAAATGATGCTTGATACTTCCACGATAGAGTCATCATCTAAGCATGAAATTGCTCCATTGTTTTGTGTACTTACTACCATATGGATCTTCTTATTTGCATAAATTGCACGGATACATTCGCAAGCTGCATCGCTGTAATATGCTCCTCCACGTTTTCCAAGTTGTTCTGGTTTTTCATGAAGTTCTGCATTTTTATAAATTTCAAACAACTCATGTTCTACCTGTTTCATTTGCTCTGCTCTAGTACCACCTTCATTGAATTCTTCAATCGCATGCTCAAGCATTGCTTGTTTCATGTAGTAATATCTGTGGTATCCACAAGGCACCATATTCATGCTGTGAAGTAATTCCAATGGAAATTCAGCTTGATAGATATTGGCTGGTGTTCCACCACCTTTTTCATTGATATGATCGATCAAAATTGGTGTCATATCATTTCCATTTTCATCAAATACTTTATGCCAGTGAAAATGGTTAATTCCTGCATATCTGTAATTTAACTGGCTGATATCCTTCCCAAGGAGCTTCGGTTCTGCCATCATTGCGATCGTTGGCACGTTGCAAAGTCCGATACATTTTTTCCATCCAAAATGTTTAATTACAGCTTCTGTTACCATTCCACTTGGATTTGTAAAGTTGATCAGCCATGCATCTGGGCATAATTCTCTCATATCTTCTATGATCTGTCCGATCACTGGAATGGTTCGAAATGCTTTAAACATTCCTCCTGCTCCATTTGTTTCCTGACCAAGCATTCCATACAATGATGGAATTCTTTCATCTTTAATTCTGGCATCTAAAAGGCCTACTCGAAATTGTGTTGTAACAAAGTCTGCATCTTTTAATGCTTCTCTTCTGTCTAATGTTGTATAAACTTTTACATCATATGGAGATGCATCCCACATTCTCTGTGCCAGTGCTCCTACAATCTCTACTTTTTCTTTTCCATCTTCAATATCGACCAGCCAGATTTCTTTGATTGGTAAATCTTCATATCGTTTGATAAATCCTTCCATCAATTCTGGTGTGTAACTGCTTCCTCCACCGATCGTTACGATTTTTATTGCACCTTTCATCGCTCTATGCCTCCTCAAATATCTTTGTTTCCTTTGTTCTGTTCACATGATACAGAGCTGGCTTCTTTCGTACAACGGATTTTCCTGATTCGGATATTTTTTCCCTAAAAAAGTTTCAGAATTACGAAACACTCTGAAACTTTTTGAAACTTTATTTCAATTCCACCCAGTATTCTTTGTTTGCTTCGATCATTTCATCTAAAATTTCTTTTGCCACATTTGCAGATGGAATTGTGCGGTTTAAAGTAAATGCCTGCAATGCTTTTTTATATGATCCTTCGATCACTGCTTCTACGACCAACCCTTCACAAGCATCCTGCTGTTCGATCAGTCCTTTATAAAATCTTGGAATTTCTCCAACTCTTACTGGTTCTGGTCCGTCTTTTGTAATATATGCAGGAATTTCAACCATGGCATCATCTGGAAGATTCTTGACTGCTCCGTCATTTTTTACGATGACAAGCTGTCTGCTTCTCGTGTCATATGCAAGTGCTTTTACCACTTCTACAATAAATTTTCCATGAACTCCTACATAAAATTGTGTCAAATCGATTTTTTCTCCATTTTCTAGTTTCTTAACTGCCTCACGAATCTTTGTTTCTCTTCCATGAATAACCTGCATTCCCCTTGTATTATTAATATCCATGTAATCTACAATGTCATCTCCAAGAAGATAATACTGCCAGTATGTATTTGGCAGATAATCTGGAAAATAGTTGACGATCTTCTTTGCATTCGTAAATGTATGTAACCAGTCTGGATCTTTGACCAAGGCATCTTCATAACTTGCCTTTGATACATAACCATACTCTGCCACATGTTTCTTTAATTTTTCTGTGACATCTTCGCCATTACACTGTACTTTTGTAAACCATCCATAATGATTCAATCCAAAATAATCCACTTCCAGATTGCTAAGATCTGTGTCTAGGATTTCTGCCATTCTTGCCTCTACCTCAACTGGCATATCACAGATATTTAAAATTCTTGCATTTGGACGTAATGTCTGTGTTGCCTTAGCAACAATCGCAGCTGGATTTGAATAATTAACGATCCAATAAGTTTTTGATGCATATTTCTCACAAACATCGATCAGATGTACCATTGGTCCGATCGTTCTCATTCCATATGCCATTCCCCCGGCTCCACATGTTTCCTGTCCAATGCATCCATGTTTTAATGAAATCTGTTCATCTTTTACTCGCATTTTCAGTCCACCGACTCGCATCTGTGCCATAATAAAGTCTGCATCTGTAAATGCCTCTTCTTCATCCGTACTAATTTTCAATTCCAAAGAAGGTCTTAAATCTTTTACAACTTCTTTTACGATCAGTGACACTTTTTCTTGTCGTTCCTGATCAATATCATATAACCATAATTCTTTGATTTTTAATTCTTCCTCTTCCAAAAGATTTTTTACAATCCCTGCGGTATAAGTACTTCCACCACCACATATCACAATCTTAAATTCTTTTTTCATTGATTTTTTCCTCCATATCCGTCATATTATTTCATGTGCCCTGATTATATTTCTTGAAAATTTCAGGCTCAATAGTTCACGCTATTTTTGGAACATCACAACTATTTCATGGACAATCTGCATAAATTTATTCCGGTTATTTGTGCAAATTCACAATAAAAAAAGAAATATTTGAAAACTATACTTTTTTAGGAGAATGATTGATATGATACTAGAACAAATTAAAAATCCTGATTTTTTTAATAATTCTGAACAGAATATGATTTATTTTTTACAAAACAATTTAAACTCTTTTGATCAAGTCACTTTAAACAAAATGGCAAAAGAATCCTTTTCTTCGACTTCTTCTGTTTTACGTTTTTGTAAAAAATTAGGATTTGATGGATTTAAAGATTTCAAATTACAACTGATCCGAGAAGCATCTATTTCTGGTCAGGATCTTAATTTTAATCTACCTTTTTCTCCAGATGATTCTGTTGAAGATATCGGTCTTCATTTATCTGAAATTCTTGCAAATGGAATTAAAAAAACACGGAATCTGTTAGATCCCGTGCAATTAGAAATGACTGCTTATAATATAAAAAAGAGCCACCGTGTATTCCTGTTTGGAAAAGGTGACTCCAGAATTTCTCTTGAGAATTTTAAAAATAAAATGATCAAATTAAATGAATATTTTATTATTGGTGATGAATATCAGAATAATTTTTATACAGTCGGCAATATTACCTCTAATGACCTTGTGATCTTCTGTACTTATAGTGCTATGCATCATGATTACAATTCTTATCTTCCAGTTTTAAAAGATCATAACGTTCCGATCATTACGGTTACAAGTAATATTCATTCCAAACTGGCTGTGAATTCTGATATTGTATTACAACTTCCTGATGATGAATCCTTTGATGAAAAAGTTGCCAGTTTTGCCTCTCAAACAAATATGGATTTTATTTTTGATTACATCTATTCTATCATTTTCCAGAAAAATTATATGGAGAATTATCATTCGAAACATGCTAAAGATGTATATACAAATTCCATGATCTATAACAAACTATAATTTAGTATCATTCATCCTGAATATCTCGATCATCCATAAATCCTATGGATTCTTTGAGATATTCAATATTCTTTTCACGGTCCATATTGTAAATACAGCCAAAAACAACATCCATCATATACTGCATCGCAATATGAGATGAGAACTGAGAGATACGATCTCTTAAGTTTTCTCTGCTGCTGATCGTTAATGCACCAGCAACATACTGTGGATATAAATTCCCACCTGCTTTCCCAACATACACAACAGGCACCTTCTTTTGATGCAGCACCTTTAAAATTGGCTTTACAAAGGTTGCTTTTCCAGAATATGAGAGAATGATCGCTGCATGTTTCGGATTACTTGCTAATGCTGTCAGTCTTTGTTTATAAAATCCATGTGGACATTCTACACTACTTTTGCCTGCTGTTAACATCTTATCCTGAAAATTTTCTGCAACATTCATGTTATGTGAATGGGTATAAATGTCTATAACTTCCGCTTTATGTAATAATTGTGCCACTTTATGCAATTCTATAAAATCCATATAATCATAGGTATCATAGATTGCTGTTTCATATAACTTACTCAGTTTCTTTGCGATCATCTGTGGTCCATCTTTTCGTTCAAATGGATAATTTACATCGATCATCTCAATATCTGATTTCATTTCTGAGATATCTTTTGCCAATATGACTTTCAATTCATTGAATCCTTTTAACCCAATCTTTTTGCAAAATCGATGAATGGCTGATTTTGACACAAATGTTTTTTCTGCTAATTCAATAACCGACATATCTAAGATATCTTCTTGATTTTTTAGAATATAATATCCTATTTCTGTTTCAATTGGTGTTAATCCATCTGCTAATTCAATCATATTTTTAAGTGTCATAGGTAGCACCTCTTTATTTTTGATTTATTTCAGTGTTCCTTATTATTTTAACATTGCTATTTTATTATCTCAAATAATTTATTACTTCTACCCAAAAACTATATCTAATTATCAAAAGCCAAACATGCAGCTCCAATCAAACCGCAATCTTCTCCCAACGCCGCTGGCACAATCTTCACATTGCTTTTTAGCGCATCATATACTTTCTCTTTTGCGCGTTTTTCAATCTCTTCGATAAATCCAGGAATCTTTAACGCAACACTTCCACTTAGGACAAATAGCTCTGGATCAAGTACACCATAAAGTGTTGCAATGAAACTTGACAGATATTCATAAGCATCTTCCATGATCATTGCCGCAGTTTCATTTCCTTCCTGTGCAAGTTGATACACTTCTCCTGCATGGGCAGCTTCTAACCCTGCATCATTTGCCCTCTTTGTGATGGCTGTTCCACTGGCAATTGATTCAATGGAACCTTTCTTTAAATCTCCCTGTGATGGACCATTTTTCCATAAAATGCAGTTTGCTACTTCTTGTGCAAATCCTTTTGCTCCACGATAGATTTGTCCATCAATACATAATCCTGCACCAACTCCTGTTGAAATGGTCAGAAATTCTACGATCTTCTTTCCTTTTCCAGCCCCGATCACAGTTTCTGCAAGTCCTGCAAGGTTCGCATCATTTTCTAACTGCACAGAAATACCTGTAATCTTTTCTAATTCTTTTGTCAGTTCAAAATTATGCCACCCTGGAAGGTTTGGTGGTGTTAAAATAATCCCATTGATCAAGTCTAATGGCCCTGGACAAGAAATTCCAATCCCTTCGATTTTTTCTCCAAACCCTTTGATCACATCATTGATCTGGTTTAATGTTTTTATAGGATTTTTTGGATCTGATCCAAACTGAACTCTTTCTTTGATCTCATATTTCTCGTTGATCAGCGCAACTCTTGTATTTGTTCCCCCAACATCAATTCCTACTGCATATTTCATGATTTTCTTTCCCTCCTATATAAACGAAAAGGGGGACAACCGAAGCTGTCCCCTCTTTATGTTGTTGTTTGTAAATATCTTATTCGTAGTAATATTTAACTTTGTCTGCAGAATCAAATAAGTTAACTTTGTGAGCAATAACTTCTCTACAAGCTTTGATTGGTTCTGGATAGATTTCAAGAGGCTCTCTGTATTCTGGATGAGCATTCAATACTTCTCTACATTTATCATAGAATGCAACCTTGATATCACTTGAAATGTTAATCTTAGAAATACCGATTTTAACTGCTTTTGCGATTTCTTCATCTTTGTTGCTTGATCCACCATGTAATACTAATGGAATATCAAGAGTATCTTTTAATGTCTGTAAGATATCAAGACGAAGTTCTGGTTTCATATCGCTTGGATAGATTCCGTGAGCTGTTCCGATTGCTACTGCTAATGTGTCAATTCCTGTTTTTTCAACAAAGTCTTTTGCCTGATCTGGATCTGTATAGATAACTCCTGTTGTTCCACCTTCGATAGAGTTTCCTGTTGTTCCGATTGTTCCAAGTTCACTTTCTACAGATACGTTTGCAAGATGTGCAACTTCACATACTTTCTGAGTGATCGCAATATTTTCTTCATATGGTAGTTTAGAAGCGTCGATCATAACAGATGTAAATCCTGCCTGAATTGCTCTTACAACTGTTTCATATTTATCACCATGATCTAAATGAATAACAACTGGTACATCTGTTTTAGATGCTTCATAAATCATGCTCTGTATTAAACTGTTTTCAACAAAGTTAAATTCGTCTGGAGACATCTCTAAGATGACTGGGCTCTTCATTTCTTTTACCTGCTGCATAACAGCTTTTAATAACTGATCACTACCGATATTGAATGCTGGTACTGCAAATCCTTTTTCATCTGCTACTTTTAAAAGTTCTTTCATGTTCATTAACATAGTTCTATTTCTCCTTTTTGATGTTGATATCTTATAATGATTTTCCTTCTGATCCAGACAGGTGGATATATTTTTTTACTAATTCCTGGCTATCAATCTCCACCTGATGCATCATTACCCAATAATTGATGTCTGGATCTTTTTTAAGATGCTTTTTAATGCTGTCTACATTGGCATTCATAAAGTCACATCCTACATTGATCTTATTGATTCCAAATTCAACACATTTTTTAATATTTTCATCACCAGAACCGCTTCCCCCATGCAGCACCAGTGGCATCTTTGTTTTTTCTTTGATTTCTTTCAATCTTTCAAAATCAAATTCTGGCACATATCCTTCTGGATAGTTTCCATGAGAACTTCCAAAAGAAATTGCTAATGCATCAATTCCAGTTTCTTTTGCAAATCGTAATGCCTCGTCAGGATTAGTTTTCATATCATCGTCTGTATAATTATCGCCTTCACTAGCACCCATACATCCGATCTCTCCTTCGACACTTGCATCGAACTGTTTCGCAAATTCCATGATTTCTCTTGTCATTCGGATATTACCTTCCAAGTTGTATCTGGAAGCGTCTACCATAACACTGGAATATCCATCAACTAATGCTTTCTTTAACAATCCGATTTCTTCCCCATGGTCGAAATTTAAAGCTACTTCAACACTTGCTCTTTGTGCCAGTTTCTTGACGATCGGTGCGATCAAATTGCTGTCACAATGATTTACCATATGTTCCTGTACGATATTGATGATGATCGGTGCTCTTAAAGACTGTGCTGCATTGATCACCGCTCTCGCTGTCTCAATGTTAAAACAGTTGATTGCCATGACTGCGTAGTTACCTTCATTGGCACGTTTTAACATTCCCTTCATTGATACATACATAACTTATCTGTCCTTTCTGATCCTATGAAATAGTGAATCCTGATAAATCAAGATCTTCTTCTTTTTCGTCAACCATTGGTTCGTCTTCTTCTGTTTTCTTTTTCTTGATCAGTACAAGTAAAACACCTGTAACTGCTGTTCCTGCTAACAGTGCGATAAGTGCTGCAAGTGGATTTGACATTGCTGGGATTACAAATACACCACCTGATGGTACTTTACTTCCTACATCAAGACTGAAACTGATCGCTCCTGTAACACCACATCCTGTTGCTGTACAGATAACTGTACGAATGATATCATTCATAGCGATTGGAATAACTCCTTCAGAGATCATGCAAAGACCCATTGGGAACGCAACTTTAATATTTTCTTTTTCCTGTGCTGTATAAATGTTCTTTTTCAGTAATTTTGATAATACTAATGAGAATGTAATTCCAAGTGGTGGAACCATAGCTGCTAATACTTTGATCGCTTCTGGTCCTGTGATTCCTTCTAATAGTAATCCATCACAGATTAAGTTAGGTACTTTACTGATTGGTCCACCGAAGTCGATACATCCAAGAGCTCCGATGATGAATCCATAAACTGCTTTTGAAGACT
>CAJMOO010000059.1 GCA_905215045.1 uncultured bacterium
TTACAAAAGCATACTCGTTGAAGTAGGAATGAAACATAAAGGTTTATAACTTTTTTATAAGTTTTCAGTAACGGAGAGTACATTATGAAGAAAAAGAGACAATGGTTCATGTGCCTTGGGATGATCGGAGTTTTTACGGCATCCGTAATCTTATCTGTGTTTGGACAGCGAAAGGTGAAAGCACAGTTAAATACTGAGAATGCGGGGAAGATCACAAGCAGTTGGGCAGATGAGAAACATATTTTCTCATCATTTGACGATGAAAAAGCACTTTCAGTGGATGCATCCTACGGTTTTAAGATGCATGCAACAGATCAGACGAAGACGATCATAGAAGCAGGAAAGAAAGCAGCAAAATTACCAGAGATCGAGATGCCGGATTTTCTTAAAAAGTATACATGGTTTCAGACTTCACAAAATACCGCAGGGAATATTAAGATCCGAAAAACAAATATGGAGATCTATCAATGCAAAGCCGATGGAAGTAATGGCCATTGGGAAAAATTAGATTTGGTCATGACGGTTACTGGGATCGAAAAGTATAAGAATCAAGACGGTTATGTGGCGATTGGAAGCGGCATCAATGGATGTGCTTATGTTGGAATCGAAGAGATGACATTAAAAAGTGATTTTTATAAAGCAGGAACGAATACACCAGTAACGATCAAAAGTAATATGACGTTAAAGGATATTGATACATATCAGTATATCGGGATCAAAGCAAACAAGATTCACGGAGAATATGTATCAAAGAATACAAAATTAAGTTGTAAAAGATCAGGGGAAACTAGTATTTATTATGCGGATTTCCCAGACAATTACAGTAGTGAAGATTTTACTTGTGTAGGATTTACATTTGCATCAGATTCTTTTGAATATACATTCGGAAGGAGTCTTGAAAAAGCACCAACAAAAGAGGAGCAATATGTAGGATATGGACAGAATATGATCCGCTTTGACCCAGTTGACCCAACCAAAGAGGTGATCGGAGAAGATGGGACCAAGACGGAACATCTAAGAGTGCAAGATCTGGCAAAATCTTGGGATTATGAAGTCAGTCAGGTAATTGCGGGAGAAATTCCAAAGGCACATTATTTTGATAAGTTTGCATTTGAAGATCAGATCGAATCCTGTTTAAAGATTCTGGATATCAAGGTTTACGGAGATGATGAGGATGTAAGCAGTCAGTTTGATATTTCACAAAACGGCAATCTTGTAAGAGCAGAACTTAAGAATCCGAAAGATGCCGAATTTTATAAAAAATCTGTTTATAAATTAAAGATCAAAGTAAAGATGAATATTCCGGAGAATGCATCCAAAGAACAGTTAGATCAATTGCGTAAGATATGGAAAGAACATGGGCATTATAATACAAAGGAAACGATGATCACAGAAAAAAATACAGCGAAAACGATCATTAATGATAAGATAGAAATGACCAATGAGGTTCGTGTAGATATCGAGCTGCCAAAAGAAAATGTAGATACGCCGGGTCTTTTGATCAGGAAAGAGACAAAACAATATGAATATCAGGCAAAAGATGAGATCACCTATAAGGTAACAGTGAAAAATCAAAACGAAAAAGCAAAGACAGCTTATTTTACGATTCAGGATACATCCTTTGCAAGTGTGATGGATATGAAGTTACAGGATATAAAAATCAATGGTCTTGATAAGAAGGATTACATATTACAGACAGAAAATAATGGATTTATTTTGAAGTCAAAAGGTGATTATGCCCTTCCATATGGACAGACGATCGAGATTACATATACAGTAAAAAGTGGAGTCCTTACAAATGGAAAAGTGATCGATAATACTGCATCTGCATGGGCAGCAGGAATTCCAGAAACAAGGGCATCAAGGCAGGTGTATATCAACTCGCCAAAAAATAATGTGATAAAATCAGCTCCAGTACAGCTTTATAAAAAAGGAGATCATGTAACTTATCAGGCAGTGATCACCAATCCAAATCCGGGAACTTTTATGAGAAATTTGGAGATTCAGGATGAACTTCAGGCAGAAGGGATCAAGATCATACCAGGAACCGTAGCGGTTATATCTGGTGGGAAAAACATTGCATCTGAGTGTAAGATCACATTTGATCCAAGTGGAAGAAGTTATGAGATCATAACACCACTTGCACTGAAAAATGGTACGATTCCAGCAATGGGTTCGGAAGAAGGAAAGAAAACAGGATCTTATGAAAATCTTCGCATGACGGATAAGATAGAGATCACTTATCAGGCAGTGATCGAAGAAGATGGACTCGAAGGACAGGAAGTAAAGAATATTATGCACGTTGCTGCGACAAAAAACAGCAATGGAGATCTGATCCGGGAAGATAAAGAGATTCCGTCAGGAAGCGGGATGGCAGATGAGACGATCAAGGTGAAAGCACCAAAACTGCAAATCACAAAACAATCGGATAAAAAGGTTTATGCAGTAGGAGAAACTGGATATTATAAACTTCATATCACACAAGGAAAAGAAGGCATGACAGCACAGAATGTAAAAGTCGTGGATGAGTTCGAAAAAGAAGGTATGAAGGTTCAGAAGATAGAAGTAAAACTTAATGAAAAAGATATCACATCGGATTGCAAGATTGATGCGAAAGACCATCAGTTTACGATTGAAACAGGAAAAGATCTTGGTGAAAATGATGTGATGACGGTAGCTTATCAGGTTGTATTTGAAAAGAGGATTGAAGGAGCCGTGAAGAATACAGCAGTTGCAGGAAGTGATAATACAGAAGATGATCAGGATGAAAATACAGTCGTTGTAAAACCACCTGTGTTAAAGATTGAAAAAAGTACTGCGCATAAGTCTTACAAAGAAGGACAAAGCGGAGAATACAAGATCTGTGTGACACAGAGAAATGAGAATATGACAGCACATCAGGTAGTCGTAGAAGATCATTTTGAACAAGAAGGAATGGAGATTTCACAGATCCGTGTAAAATACAATGGGAAAGATATCACCAAGCAATGTGAGATCATAATAGATGAGAATCTTAGAAAATTTAAGATCATCACAGGAAAAGATGTCAGTGATAAAGATGAACTTCTGGTAATATATCAGACAGCATTTAAGAAGATGATCACAGGAGATATCAAAAACATTGCGGAAAGCTATAGTGATGATGCGGATAAAGTCAGAGATGATCAAGTGGTAGTAATGGAAGCTGTACAGCCAGCATTGATGATCACCAAGAAGGTTGATAAAACAACATATAAAGTTGGTGATATCTGCGAGTATCAGCTGGTTGTTACGCAGACGATCAAAGATGCGATCGCAAAAAATATTGTGATCGAAGATCAGCTTTCAAGAAATGGAGCTAAGGTGATCAAGAACAGCATTAAGATTTATGCACCAGATGGGTCAGATATTACCAGACAGTGTACGATCACTGCAGGAGAAAATAAGTATGTCATTGAGACAGGAAAGAATTTATCTTATGATGAATCCATAAAAGTATCGTATCAGGTAAAACTAAAAGAAGCATCACTTTCTGGAAAGACATTAAAAAATACAGCGACAGGAAAAGCAGATTTTGTCAAACCAGTCAGTGCAGTACGTTTAGTGAAGATCAAAAAAGAATCGAAATCAACAGTGACAACGGGAAATAAAGCAGATCGATCCAATACTTCTGAATATAAAAGATCACCAGGAACAAGGGATGCAGCGAGCACACCAAAAACAGGAGATTCCTTCGATGAGAAATGGATTTTTGCATTGTTGGCAGCATCTTTAGGTGGAAGTTTTATATATTGGAAAAAGAAGAAAAAACACTAGTAATTCTAGGGACAAAGCCTTTACGAAACACTGAGGATAAGGTACAATGAAAGAAAAATGTTGGGAGTGACGTATATGGCAAAAGATTTTTTCGGACGTCTGGAAGAAACGATTCAGACCACAGGGAAAGCAGCGGCGCAGAAAGCTAAAGAAGTCGCAGATTCCGCAAAAAGACACAATGATCTAAGAGTCGCCAAGAGAGATTTAAATGATCTGTACCGTCAGGTGGGAGAGAAGTATTTTGAAGAACATATGGATTACCCACAGGCAGAGTATATTGACCTGTTTAATCTGATCGAGAAGCTTCGTGGAGATATCGAAATCCTGAAGCAGGAGATTGACGGAGGAGACGACGAAGCGGCGGAAGAAGATATCGAAGATATCGAGGAATAAACTATTAACAAACACAACAAAACAGTGAAAGAAGCTTGTAAAGATTTATCTTTATGAGCTTTTTTTCATTTAGGAGGAATTTATGATAGATACAATTGGAATGACAGATATTGGGAATGGGAGACCATCCAATCAGGATGCTTATCTGTTGCGTCAGAAGGAAAAGAACGGAAAGCTTTATCTGCTCGCAGTCGTCTGTGACGGCATGGGAGGTTTGAAAAAAGGAGAGATTGCCAGTCATTATATCGTGGAAGTATTAAAACAATGGTTTGACGAAACGTTGTTTGATGGATTAGAAACTATGGGAATTGATATGATCGAGCAGAATCTGATCGATCTGATCCGCAGGATTAACCAGAATCTTTTGTTAATGAGTCGTCGGATGGAAGAAACAAAATCCATGGGAAGCACATTAACCTTATTGTTTGTTGAAGAACATGAATTTTTTGTTTTAAATGTCGGTGATTCGAGAACTTACTGGTTTGACAGGGACCGTAAATTTGTAACGACAGATCACACTCTGGCAGAGTTGGAACTGCGTGCTGGACATCTCACAAAAGAACAGGCAAAAAAAGATCCGAGAAGACATATTCTAATTCAGTGTGTAGGTGTGACAAAAGATATCCGGATTGACTGTTACAAAGGCAGATTAAATCCAGGAATGGAGTTTTTATTATGTACGGATGGCTTTTATGGGCTGCTTGAGGAAGAAGAAATCTATCAGGTAGAGGCATCAAAAGAACAGATCAAAGAATGGGTGCAGAAATGTTTTCAGAAAGTAAAAAGAAGAGGAGAATTAGACAATCTGTCCTGTGTGATCGTCAAAGTTCCGAACAAGAAATAGGAAAGATTTATCACCAACGTTATCAAGTCCGAAAAATACTTGGAGAAGGCGGAATGGGTAAAGTTTTTCTTGCACTGGATCAAAAGACAGGAAAAGAGGTTGCTGTGAAGATCGTGAAGGATCAAAAACAGTGGGACAGGGAGAGGGTGATCTTGCAAAAATTAAAACATACCAAAGGTGTGCCGGAATTATTTTTTGCAGGAAAGGAAAAGGAACTTTTTCTGGTGATGGAATATATTCTTGGAAATTCGTTAAAACGATATGGCAGAGTCTGTGGAAAACTTTATAAAAAGAAAAGTTTATTGTGGATGATCAAAATCTGCAAAGTGCTGAATAAGATTCATGAACAAGGAATCATTCATATGGATCTGAAACCGGAAAATATCATGCTTGATCGATCTGGAAATATATACTTGATCGATTTTGGAGCGGCATTGTTTGCGGGAGAAAAATTAAGTGGATATGGAACCAAAAACTATGCATCGAAAAAACAGGCAAAGACAGAAGAAAGAGCAGACATTTATTTTGATATATATAGTTTAGGAAAAACAATGGAATCTTTATTGAAAGCAACAGATGCTGTCCAAAAGATCATAGAAAAATGTCTGATCGATGACGATGCAAAAAGATATCACAACATAAGGCAGATTCAGGCAGATTTTGAGAGAATATTGAGAATCTGTCGTATGAAGAAAGGGTTCATGGTGGTGATTGCTGTTTTTTGTATCCAGAATCTCTGGAATCAGATACAGAGGGAAGAGCAAAGAGAGAAAGAAGTCATTGTACAGAAAAAGTCTCAAAGAGAGATAAAAAAGGCAATGGCTTATTTTTATGGAACGGATCAGATACAAAAGAATACACAATTGGCACGAGTGTATCTTGAAAGATGTAGAGGGATGAAAAAGAATGTGTCATCGTATTTGGTGCTTTTAGATGTTTTAGATGGCAGGAGAAATGATATAAGTGCGGAAAAACTTATGAAGATCGTACAGGATTGTCAGACCGATGTGCATGATTTCTGGTCGGCATATTTTTATCTTCATTTTTATACAGTAAATACAGCAAAACTGTCAGAGAATGTATGGAAAGAAGCAGAAAAAATGTTAGAACAGATACAAAAATATCCACAAAAGGAAGAATATCAGAAATTAGTGGAAGCAGACCGGATCAATTTATATGAAAGAGAAGCAGAAAAAGGAGATGATAGAAAGTTTTTAGAGGAAACAGACCGGGTTCTCAAAGAAAATCTTAAAGGAGATCCTGCATGGAAATTGTATGAAAGAAAGCTTGTTTATCTGGAATCAAAACAGCCAGATATCAGCAGGGAGTTTGAACGATTTCTAAAGAAATATCCAAAAGTTATGGATGCCTATGTGGAGTATAGTATTTATTTATGCAGGAACAATAAAATGACACAGGCACAAAGGGTCTATAGGGAAGGTAGAAAACAGACAGGAATGACAAGCAAAAGAGCAGAGGAATTGAGGAGGAAACTTGGGTTATGATCAGAAAATATAAGATATATATCATCATGGGAATCACAGTACTTCTTCTTTTTATGGTTTTACCGGTCGATACGAAGGGAGATTGGGAAATCCCTTGGGACATTACTCTAGAAGGAGAAGGGAATGATCCTGCATTTCGAAGCAGTACAGTGATGGAAATATTTCTAAAAAATGGGACAGCACCAAAGGATATTACAGTTTTCGTGAATCAACAGAAAATAAATCCGATCTGGGATTACGAACAAAGTACACAGATCAGTTTTCAGGAAGAAGGGATTTATAAGGTTCATATTGTTCATAAAAATGGATATGAAGAAATAAGGCAGGTTATGGTCGAATTAAATAATCCAACAACAGCCAAGATCACAGCGGGAGCGTATACTCCAGGAGCATGGAGCAAAAAGAATGTGGTATTGGAAGCTTATGGAGCCAAAGCAGTTTCTGATATTCAATTTTATGAATATAAAATAGGACAAGATGAATGGAAGCAGATGAAAAATAACAAGTTAGAGATCAGCAAAGATTTTGATGATCTTGTTTATATCAGAGCAGTTTCGAAGGCTGGAAGAGAAGGAGTGATCAGTCAGATTCCAGTGAGAGTATGGAAACAAAAACCAGAACTTGCAAAGATCCAATGTGATCAGGAACCTATTGGTGGATGGTATTCGAAAATTCCTGTTTTCTCATATGATCTGAAGGAAAAAGAAGGACCACAGGTGCATCTTTATGCGCAGCTTACAGATTTGAAGACAAAAGAGGTACTGACAGGAATCAATCAGATTCCTAGGATCAGGAAGGATGGAAGATATCAGCTTGACATCTATACGAAAGATGAATCTGGAAATCGATCAGAACAACTCTACCAAACGACTTGTTTTGTGGATACAGATAATCCAGAGATTTTTGTTCGCTATCAAAATCCAAGATCAGAAATTTTAAAATACCAGAAAGCTCAGATCATAGTTAAGGATGAAAATCTGAAAAAGGAAAATATGATCTTAAGAACATCGGGGAAACAGGTAAAGCCATGGAAGTTGGAAGGTGATCATTATGAAACAGAAGTTATATTTTTAAAGGACGGAAAACAGACATTGTCTGTTCAGGCAGAAGATCTGGCAGGAAATAAGATGATCATACAGGAAAAGTCGTTTATCATTGATACACAAAAACCAAGGATTAAAATTCAAGGAATTGACAATGGAAGATCATATTCAAAGCCTGTAAAAATTCAAGTAGATGTGAAAGATCAAAATCTGAATCCAGATAAGACATATATTTATCTTAACGGAAAGAAGATGAATTCCGTTATGATCAAAAAAGATGGATATTATACCATTGATGTGAAAACTGAAGATCTTGCAGGAAATCAAAATAGGTGCAGCAGAAAATTTACTGTCAATCAAAAAGGCATACAGATTCATTTTCTGCAGGAGGATTTAAAGGAAAAACAGATATCAACAAAAAATCTGAAGCCAGGATTTCGCATTGAAAGTCTGGAACCAGTGCAGGTAATGGCATTTCTTGTGAATGGGCAAAAAAAGGAATATCAATGGAAAGAAGATAAAGTTTATATAAAAGATCCTATCACAGAAAATGGGAAATGCAGTGTCAGTCTGCATGTAAAAGACAGTGCCGGAAATGAAAAAACAAGTGAAGAAATACAGTTTTTTTATGACACACAAAAACCAGTGATCAAAATAGAAGGGCTTGATCAGAAATCTGAATGTGAATATGGAAAACAGATCGGCATCCTTCTGGAAAATAAAACAGATCAGTGGGAGAAGGTTATTTTGGATGGAAAAGAACAAAAACTGGAACATCATAAGATCACATGGAAAGAATTGGCTCCTGGAAAGCATGTTCTTCATCTGAAAGCAGTGGATCAGGCAGGAAATAAAACTGATCAAAGGATCACATTTAAGATCACAAAAGTCCTTCCAAAAGCAGTGAAACAAATTGTGGTAAAACAAGATAAAATACCATCAAAAAAAGATGAAAAAAAACAAAAACATCCAAATTTATGGATTTTATTTCTCATAGGAACAAGCATTTTCGTATCTGTAAAAATGTTTTGTAGTTATAGGAAATCCAGGCATTCTTGAATCTTTTTCATTCTATGTTATAATAAAGGTTACGTATATAGTTCAATCAAATGGAGGAATGGATATTATGGCAGAAGAAGTAAAAGAAACAAGAGAAGATTTCGAAGCACAGTTAGAAGAATCTTTAAATAAAGCATCAACAAATGAAGACGCAGTATGGAACCGTTTAGAGCAGATGAAAGAAGATGGGGATGTTCTGGCATTGACAGTTGGCGGTGTTGTAAATGGTGGAGTTATTGTTTATGTCGAAGGAATCCGTGGATTTATTCCAGCATCTTTATTATCAACAAAATATGTAGAAGATCTGAACGTATGGTTACAGAAAGATGTGGAAGCAAAGATCATCACAGTAGAACCAGAAGAACAGAGACTTGTCTTATCTGCAAAAGCTGTTGAGAAGGAAAAAGAAAGAAAAGAACGCGAGAATAAGATCAATGAATTAAAAGTTGGTACAGTTGTAGAAGGTACAGTTGAAAATATCATGCCATATGGAGCATTTGTTGATATCGGTGATGGAATCAGTGGATTAGTTCATATTTCACAGTTAAGCCAGAAGAGAGTAAAATCTCCAGAAGAAGTTGTGAAAGAAGGAGATGCTGTTACAGTTAAGATCATTAAAGTCGCAAATGGAAAAGTAAGTTTAAGTATCAAAGCATTAGAAGAGGATAAAGAAGCAGCTAAGAAAGCAGAAGAAACTGGTGTGGAATACACAGAAGATGCAGCTGGAACAAGTCTTGGTGACTTACTTGCAAATATCAAATTATAGGAAGGAACATATATGGCAGGATCAGGTTTTGGCACAAATTTTCGAATTACAACATGGGGGGAAACTCATGGTGCAGGCGTAGGTGTCGTGGTAGATGGATGTCCGGCTGGATTACCTCTTGAGAGAGAAGATGTTCAGAAATATCTGGACCGCAGAAAACCAGGACAGTCAAAGTATACAACACAGAGAAAAGAAGGAGATCAGGTTGAGATTCTTTCTGGTATCTTCGAAGGAAGAACAACAGGGACTCCGATCTCCATGGTTGTATATAACAAGGATCAGAGGTCTAAAGATTACAGCAATATCAAAGATATTTACCGTCCAGGACATGCAGATTTTACATTTGACATGAAATATGGATTCAGAGATTACCGCGGTGGCGGCAGATCTTCTGGACGAGAGACGATCGGACGTGTAGCAGCAGGAGCTGTAGCAGCGAAAGTTTTGAAAGAACTGGGAATTGAGATCAAAGCTTATGCAAAAGCGATCGCAGGAATTGAAGTATCTAAGGATCATTTTGACTTTGCGGAGATGAATAACAATCCATTTAACATGCCAGATAAAGAGGCAGCAAAACTTGTACAGGAGAAAGCAGACCAGATGATCAAAGAGATGGATTCCATCGGTGGTATCATTGAATGTCAGATCACAGGAATGCCAGTTGGAATCGGGGAAACCGTTTTTGATAAACTGGATGCAGAACTTTCGAAAGCTATTATGTCCATTGGATCAGTAAAAGGCTTCGAGATCGGAGATGGATTTGAGGCTGCCAACCTGCGAGGGTCAGAGAATAATGATGATTTTATCTGTGTTGATGGGAAGGTAGCAAAAGAGACAAATCATTCTGGAGGAGTTCTTGGAGGAATGAGTGATGGAAGTGCGATCGTATTCCGTGCAGCCATCAAACCGACACCATCGATCGCACAGACACAGAAGACAGTCAATCGTGATCTTGATAATGTAGAGATTGAAATTCATGGCCGTCATGATCCAATGATCGTGCCAAGAGCTGTAGTTGTGGTAGAATCAATGGCAGCTGTTACGATTCTTGATGGAGTTTTAAAGAATCTTGGTGCAACAATGGATAATATTAAGAAAATTTATGGTGAATAAGAATGTATGAATTAATCAAAAAAGACGGAAGAGCAAAAAGAGGCCGTTTAACAACGGTCCATGGTGTGATCGAAACACCAGTATTTATGAATGTCGGGACTGTGGCAGCGATCAAAGGTGCAGTCAGTACAGATGATCTCAAAGATATTGGAACACAGGTGGAGTTATCTAATACATATCATCTGCATGTAAGAACAGGAGATAAGCTGATCAAGGAATTTGGAGGGCTGCATAAGTTTATGCACTGGGACCGCCCAATCCTTACAGATTCTGGCGGATTTCAGGTGTTTTCATTGGCGAAGCTTCGTAAGATCAAAGAAGAAGGCGTTTCTTTTGCTTCTCATATTGATGGAAGAAAGATTTTCATGGGACCAGAAGAAAGTATGCAGATCCAGTCAAACTTAGGATCAACGATCGCGATGGCATTTGACGAATGTCCGCCACATCCTGCAACAAGAGAGTATATGCAGAATTCTGTTGATCGTACAACAAGATGGTTGAGACGATGCAAAAAAGAGATGGACCGCTTAAATTCTCTGGAAGATACAGTCAATCCACATCAGATGTTATTTGGGATCAATCAGGGTGGAACATTCGAAGATATCCGAATCGAACACGCCAAAGAGATTTCCAAGATGGATCTAGATGGATATGCATTAGGTGGACTTGCGGTTGGAGAAACACATGAAGAGATGTACAATATCCTTGAAAAGACAGTGCCATATCTGCCAGAAGATAAACCAACTTACCTGATGGGGGTTGGAACACCGGTGAATATTTTAGAAGCAGTTGACCGTGGAGTTGATTTCTTTGATTGTGTATATCCAACAAGAAATGGTCGTCATGGACATGTATATACGAATCAGGGAAAACTTAATATGTTCAATAAAAAATACGAACTGGACCATCGTCCGATCGAAGAAGGATGCCAGTGCCCAGCCTGTAGAAGTTACAGCAGAGCCTATATCCGACATCTTTTAAAAGCAAAAGAAATGCTAGG
This sequence comes from uncultured bacterium, assembly GCA_905215045.1. The sequence continues at coordinate 11,519 of CAJMOO010000059.1, forward strand.
AATGAGATTATGTGTCTTGCATAACTTGTATTTTTATAATACAATGATGAGTG